>NZ_BHGL01000048.1 GCF_003864975.1 Sulfuriferula thiophila | reverse complement strand
AGATAGCCGAGGGATCGGCGAGAGCGGGATGGAAGTGACTGAAACACATGTGCGGAGTGAAATTAGTTGCAGTATTAGCCTGAAGTGTCAGGTGTAGCGCGTTGATAAAACGCGTTAGACCTCACACTTTACGTGTGAAAGCTCTTTAAAAAAATGGAAGAAGTAAAGGTTGATGACTGGACAAGTCACGCGCAAGCGTT
>NZ_BHGL01000047.1 GCF_003864975.1 Sulfuriferula thiophila | reverse complement strand
GATTGGTGGGATCCCACCTAAACACAAACTCGCTATGGCCGCTTAACCTCTACTTTTAACTGCGGTTATTAATGAGGGGATTACCCTTGCAGCCAGCGAAGCCCCGAAAAAACGTATCATTCCCGCAGACACCCAGCAGGTCTGCATAGACCTGCCAGGTGAAATCATTCGTTGTGTGGTGCATAAGCCCAAACTCGAAATCATGCTGCGTCATCACCGTGACGTGATATTTGATATTAAAATGAAAGCTGACACTCAATACACGATAGAAGCCGACATGAGTGAATTTTACAATCCGCGCGACAAAAAAATCGTTCCTGTCAGACAGAAAGTCAGCTTTGTGGATGGCGAGCGTTTCCATCTGTATCTGGGACGCGAATTTGGAGGGCATTTGATACTGAAAGCGAATGGCAAATTCATCCACACTTATCATATCAGGGACATCGACCGTAAACGCTACGGGTCTGATCCTGCAATCAAGCCAGCACCGTTTATTGTGATGATGCATGCGCCGACATCTCCCCAGCCTGTTGCAGCGCCTACAGATGCAGAGCAAGTGATGCGTGTTATTGAAATAAAAAAGCCAAACTATGTGGAACAGAAAAATGCACCCCCAACCCCACCTGAGATTCTAAAGTTTTTTATGGATGGTGGCGAAGCAACCGATCTGGATCCTAATAAAATCATCACGCAAAACTGGATTATTGGCCAATTGGCAGGGTCGCAAGCTTACCTGATAGACAATCGCGCCTGGGCAAAAGAACTGATGGGGACAAAATTCAGACTGGAACGCGTCATGCATAAAAGTGGACCAGCGATCTATATGATATTCAACCAACGGGCTGGTCTCAGAACATTAATGAATGCAGCCCGTTATTCATTAGCAAACACCAAGATCATCAAAATCACCGCAGGCGCAGCCAATGCTAAACAAACGTGGGGTGCAGCCCGAGGTGCGATGAATGATTCGATCAAAATATTTGCTAAAGAAGAAGGCAAAATCGTGATAAAAGGAGGCGGCATTGCCGTGTTATTCACCATGGCTATGGATACCGCAGAATGGTATAAGGATTACAGTCAGATAGATGCAAACGGCAAACACAAAAAAGACTTTACTGATCTGTTTTCTAAAATCGGGGTTGATGTTGTGAAGGCTGGGTTGAGTGCGGCGATTGCGAGTGCTGTGGTGGCCGGATTACTAAGTGCTGCTATATTTGTAGCCGGCTTTTTTGGTGCAACGGTTGTCGCGCCGGTTGCACTTTTAGTTGTAGGTACTTTAGCAGTCGCTATTTTTGTGGGCTATCGCCTTGACCTTGCCGATAAAAAAATAGCCGCGTCATTAGGTGAAGAAGATTTGACTGCCTATTTATCCAAAAAATCGCAGGCAATCACACAATACCTCGGCGAAAAATTCTCAAAAGAGGCTTTGTATAAGGATTATCACGAAATGTTTGTACCTTCAGGGCAAACGTCAGTGGTGACGGCCAAATGAGTAATAATTCTGCTGAATTTAGTTTGCTTAATGCAACCAAGATGGCCTCTTTTGTAGGTGTGCCGCTAACATTGTTCGCGACATGGTTAGTACAAGGGGCAACAGATGACATGAAAATCCAGACCGATTTTGCCTGGAAATTCGGTTTATGGTATGCGCTGTTTTGTTTTGTAGGGTCATGGTTGATTTACTTTCGTTATCGCAAATCTAAATTATTTATGCCAGGAGTGATAAATGCGTTCATTGGTGCGAGCGGCATTTTTTCAGTGTTAGGATTTTCGATGTTTTTCTTTTACTTCGGTTTCGCCCCAATGCCGATGTGGGCACATATCCTTGGTGTAGGCGGCGGACTAGGTTTGTCTATCTACTGGGGTTATTTGGTATGGGGAGACGTGATGACGGCATTGCACAAAGGGGATTTGCTTTCCAGAATATATGTGGAAAAAGAAGATGCCATATATTACATGTACCGTTCTATAAAAAACAAAAAATCCTTATCAGACCGAACCCCATTCAAATCATTTCATTTTTACGCAGCGATGCTGGTTGCCCCGCTGGTCGTTGTGCTCAATCGTGTACTCACCCCCTATACAGGTAGTGGTCATGGTGTTTTCATGGTGCTGTCTTTTTTTGGCTTACCATTGATTTTGACGATGGTCGGTTTTGCTGTTCAGTTCTATATTTTAGGCATTTATTACCCGATTAAATTAAAACGACAAACAGGCAAGTCGGTAGTCGTGCCTGATGAGGATTTTTAATCCGCCCTTTGTTTTTGACGAATTATCTTTAAGCTAAAGTGAGTTATGAATGAACCAAGTAGATGTATCCAATAAATGGAAAGCGCGTTTTACCCTTATTGAAAAAGCGGGTGGTACAAAACTGACCAAATTGAATCAGTTAAGCTTCACAGAAAAATTTACAATCATTTTTAGTATCTGGGGATTGTTGTTTGGACCGATTTACTATTTGTATTTGGGTCTGTGGCGTAAGGCTATTAGCTATACGCTGTTTTTGGCCGTTTTTATTTTTGTTTTTAGTTTGTTTCTTATCATGTGGGCTGATGTAGATAAAGCGACCTTGCGCATGTTTTTAAACGGTGGTCAAACAGGTTTTTCAGTACTGTTTTCGGTTCTAGCATCTATTGATTATTATAAAAAAGTCGTTGTAGGTGACAAAGGGTGGTGGTGAAGTAGGGGGGTGAGGTGTTGCATTGCATACCAACCTCACCCAGCGCACCGTGATGGCGGCCTCACCCGTTACCGCCTCACCATCGAGCCCTGGTTAAGCCTGCTGCGCCACCGCCGCGACAGCACTATCTACCAGGACATGAGCGTCATCGACATTCTCAACGCCGTGCTCAAAGACGGCGCAGGCGAGGGCGCCTACACCCCCGCCTGGAAATTTGACCTGGCAGACCCCAGTGTTTACACCAAGCGCTCGCTCACCACTCAATACCGCGAAACCGACCTCGACTTCATCAACCGGCTGATGAGCGAAGAAGGTCTGTATTACTGGTTCACCCATGAGGGAGATACCAGCAGCCCGCAACTGGGCACACATACACTGGTCATCAGTGACCACAACAGCGCCTTTACTGCCAATCCTCAAGCCACCGTACGTTACACCCAATCAGGCACCGTCTTGCCAGAGGACAGCATAGACAGCTGGCACGAACACTATCGCGCAGCACCCCATCGGATCGAAACCGTCACCTGGGACTACCGCGCCAACCAGATCCACCAGAGCCAATATCAGGACAACAGCCCCAGCGCCAACAGCAACCAGCAACACCTGGGCTACACCCTCACCCAACAGGATAGCCCCGGCCAATACGCCTACCACGACAGCGCCGAAGGCGAACGCTACGCCCGCATCAGTATGGACGCCATCCACACCCGTCGTCACGACATTACCGCCGCAGGCACAGTCCGCACCGCCACACCCGGCAGCACCATCACCCTGACAGACCATCCGGCCTACGCCAACATCGACACCAGTGATGGTGAGGCCACCACCTTCCTCATCACCCGTGTCACCCATCAGGCACACAACAACCTCATCGCCCACCAACGGCATGACAGCGGCAACAACAGCGAACAAACGCGCTACCGCAACACCATGACCCTCATCCCTGACACTACCACCTATCGTCCCCAGACGACAGACGGTCATGGCATCCGCATCCACCCCAAACCCACTGTTCACGGTCAGCAAACTGCCATCGTCGTCGGCGCCAAGGGGAATGGTGACTTGGCGGACCCCATCCACACCGACCGCGACCACCGCATTAAAATCCAGTACCACTGGCAACGCGGCGACCAGAGCCACAGCCGCTTGAGCCACCCCTATGCGGATGACCACACCACCGCCCCGGGAGACGCCACCACCGGCACCTGGGTACGCGTCAGCAGTAGCCTCGCACCCACCGCAGGGGATAACTGGGGCAGCGTACATTTACCCAGAGTCGGTCAGGAAGTCCTGGTCGACTTTATAGACGGCGACATCGACCGCCCCATTGTCATCGCCAGCCTCTACAACGGCCAGGGCCAGGACAACGCCGCCCACAATCAGATAGCAGGCACCGCCCCCACCGCCACAGCCAATGCAACCAGCTGGTTTACCGGCAGCGAAGACGGCAACAACCACGCCGCCACCCTGTCTGGTATCAAAACCCAGCAACTCGCCAACAGCCAGGACGGCACCGGCGGCTACAACCAGCTCGTATTTGACGACACTGCCAACCAGAGCCGCATCAGCCTGCAACAACACGAAGCCCAGCACACAGGCGACTCAGAGCTTAACTTAGGCCAACTCACCCACCAAAGCGACAACCAGCGCCTCAACTCCACAGGTTTCGGCATCGAACTCAAAACCCGCCACAGCGCCGCAGTCAGAGCCGGCAGTGGCTTACTCATCAGCAGCGACCCGCAGTCTGTCAACGGCATGCAAATGGACAGCCGACCCGCACAAGCCATCATCAGCCGCCAATATGACCTTAACACCGCACTCGCACGGTCTGCCGACACCCATCAGGCCAAGGGTGCAAATGACCCAACAGCCGACAAACTCACCGCCATCAAACAACTCGACCACAGCCAGCAAGTCATCAGCCAGCAGACCAGTTCAAACCAAAATAGCACCAGCGACACCAGCAACGACATCACCACCTACAGCGAACCGCACCTGCAACTCTCCAGCCCCGCAGGCATCATCGCTGCCACAGCTACCAATGCCATCATCAGTGCAGGCAACACCAGCAACTTAACCGCAGAACAAGACATCAGCGTCAGCAGCCAGGCACAGCAACATCATGCAGTCAAAGACGGCATCAGACTCTTCACCCAAGGCACCGCCATCGACAGCACCAAACCCAATCAGGAAACTGGCATCAGGATCCACGCCGCCCAAGGCAAACTCAGCAGCCAGAGCCAGTCGGGCAACACACACATCAACGCCAGCAAAGATGTGCATATTGCCAGCACCGAGCAGACCGTCACCCTCGCCGCGCCGCAACATGTATTACTCACCTCGGGCGGGGCGTACATCAAGCTCGAAGGCGGCAATATCGAAGTGCATGGGCCGGGGGTGATGGCGTTTAAGGGGAGTTTGACGGAGCTGTCGGGGGCGGGGAGATCTACAGTGTCTGAACTTCGCTTCCCTACCTTGATTGATGACACGCCTAAAAACTTCAGTCAGCGGATTAACTTCTCCGGTCTGATCGGGCGGGATGTTGATACCGGTCAGCTTCATGAGCGATTACCTTATGAAGCTTATAACGAAAAAGGCGAACTGATTGCCAAGGGCGTGCTGACTGAAGAAGGACTGACTAAGCCGATTTACACAGCCCAGGCGGAAAAAATCAAGGTCGTCCTAGGCGATGGCGATTGGCGCAAATTCAGCGACGTATCGCACAAAGTCTAGACCTCGGACATACAGGAATATATATGGATATTTTCGAAGAACAAATGTTTGCCACGACACCTAAGCCCGAGCCTTCAACCGGGCCGGAATCCGAATCCGCGCCTTCACCTGAATCGGAGTCTGCACAAGAAACCAAACTGCCCGATACGCTTACTTTGAGTTTTATCGGCTTTGATGGCGAATTCATAGAAGGTCTGGAATGTCGCGTGCGTGTTGTTAACAAGACCCAGTTCATGACTACGGACAGTAACGGCACGCTACAGACCATGACCTTGAACCCAAATGCGGAAATCGAGATTGCAGTCAAGCGTTTTGATGGCAGCTACAAAGTAATCGATACGACAACCGTGCCGGTGGGCGAGACTACTTGGGAGTACGTCAGCCCCAAACTATTGGTGGAAACAAGTACAGAGGCACATGAGGGCGCGCCAGGCAATGCTGAATCGCAAGCGCCTAAACCCGTTGAACACGATCGGGGCGACATCACGCCCCCGGAAAGCGTCACGCCTCCAGCGCCGACGCAAACGCCAACCCCGCCAGCACCTGCCAAGAAAAAGCCGAGCAATAAACACGCCAAACATAAAACCAATGCAATACCTCAGAAAATCAGCGGGCAGACACCAGTTAAAAAAGTCGAAGCACTAAAACAGGGGCGTGATGCTCAAGGTCACCCACAAACCACCTTCATATCAAAAGTCAAAGACTGGTGGGGTAGTTGGCGTATGCCCGGTTTCAATCTGTGGAGTCATGATGATTTTGTGCAAGGCGGAAAAACGGTCTCGACCTCCACTAAAGCACAACAAAATGTACCTACCGTCAACGCAGAAGAGATAAAGCACGTCAATGAAATCATCCGTTATTTGACACAGCAGACAGATTACAAGTATGGCAACGCAGGGACGGTCGAAATTTTAACGCAGTTGAGCAAAGGGACGTTTAAGCATCAACATGGGGAGAAACCAGCAGGTAAACCAGCGAATCAATGCTACAAATATGTCAAAATAGCATTGACACGAACAGGTTGGGTGAATGGTGTTTTAGTAGGTGAGTCTGCCAGCACTGCTGGTTCGGAGCTAATCAAACAAGGTTTTATTGATGTTACCGACAGCTTGCCTGATTCGCGCTGGGCAGCACCTGGGGATGTGAGCGTTTACAAATGGACACAAGCCGTGCTGGAAGAGGAGCGCAAAAAAAAGAAAAATCCTGAGTATCCCAACCATGGACATATAGATGTGCGTAGCTATGATAATTATCTGACTGATTATATTCCAGTCTCACATCACCCAAGATGGTCTCGTTACGAGATACCACGTGTTTATCGAAAATTTTATGACCCCTTACCCATATTAAGGATGAAGGCATTTTTGCGCTGCATAAGGGAGTTTGAGTGTCAGGCAGAGCCAGATGATAGCAAGCGTTACACATTGTTAAATTGCGCTTTGCCAGGGACAAAATCTAAACGATTTAGTAGTTTTGATACACACCCGTGGGATACCGTATCCAAGGAACAACGTAGCATATATTCAGCAGCTGGTGCTTATCAGATTGTTTATACAACATGGGTTGAATTACTAACTGGGATGAATGGAGCTGGGGAGGTAATCGCAGATAACAAAATGTTCAGCTTGGCACCCAATGAAGCAAAGTTTACTCCGCAATTACAAGACCGTATGGCTGTTGCAAAAATAGAAAATCGACAAGCATTAGGTCTTGTTCGTAAAGGTGAATTGGCAGGTGCTATTGCCAAATTGCGAACCGAGTGGACGAGTTTGCCAGGGGGTAAAGAAAATGCTGGTCGGCGGACAGCATCGGGTGGATTGATGGACCAAGCTTATTTTGAGTCGTTGTTTAATACTTATTTCACAGAAGAAAAAAGAAAGGTTGGTATCAAATGAAGAAATTGTTCATGGCTTTAATGTTGTTAATTTTTGCAAACAGTTATACGGCGCAGGCCGAAACAATGACGCCTGATCAGACAGCTATCGTAACACTGCTTAAGAAGATGTATGCAATTGACCCTGATGAGTTTGACTATGCAACTTTTGGGGCAAAATACAAAAATGGTGATGAAGTTGTGGCTGGAAAGTACGATCCACCGAGACAATGCCGACTTTTAGCGGAGTTTCTGTCCAAAGAAGCGATTATTAAAGAAAAGGGAATAAATTCTGGTTGTATGACAGGTGATGCTGGCAATTTTCGGTATCCTGGCATAGATGACGAAGATTTAGCACCTCTTACACGTCTAGAGTCCCTACCAAAACCACATATCAACACGCCAGTCATTCAAGGCGATAAAGCTAAGGTATATGTCATATTCAAAGACGGTAGAAATGTTTTTTATTATCTGAAAAATTTGCCTGAAGGTTGGCGTATATACAAGGTGGAGTCGAGAACGACCGAAAACTGGCGTAGCGACATTAAAGAAGTCCGCGAGCGCGATGACATTGTTAATGTTTTTCCGCCAGAGAAATCTTCTAAATAAACCCATATCGCAACAGATATACAATGATATGGGGAAATAGTGAATAAAAAGAAAATCTTAGCTATCATCACTGTTGTGGTGATAATGGTTGCTGGGACAGGCGCTGCTGTATATATATATTTTCAACATAACTATATTAACGAAATATTGGACTTCACCCGCTTCAGTAGACACATTATGATGTAGAAACTGAACAGGAGTGAAGCCAATGAGTAACGCAAGATATACAGCAGAATTTAAGGCAGAAGCAGTCAAACAAGTCACCGAGCGCGGGCATGGGGTGGTTGAGGTTGCAAAGCGTTTGGGCATATCAGACAAGAGCTTATATGTCTGGCTAAAGAAGAGTCAGCAACAATCCCCGTCTGCTGCCAAAGATGAAGTACTCGCGCTTAAAACCGAACTCAGTCGCATGAAGGCTGAATTGAAGCGCACCACCGAAGAACGCGACATCTTAAAAAAGGCCGCCGCGTACTTTGCCAGAGTGTCCGAGTAAAGTACGCTTTCATGGATCAGCATCGGTGTGAATTCCGATTGCGCAGCATGTGCCGAGTCCTCAACGTCCATCGCAGCGGCTACTACGCCTGGAAGGCCTGCCCCAAATCGGAGCGGGCTGTGGCCGATGAAGCGCTGTTGATTGACATCAAACAATCCTTTGAGGACAGTTACGG
>NZ_BHGL01000046.1:300000-480171 GCF_003864975.1 Sulfuriferula thiophila | reverse complement strand
CCGTAACTGTCCTCAAAGGATTGTTTGATGTCAATCAACAGCGCTTCATCGGCCACAGCCCGCTCCGATTTGGGACAGGCCTTCCAGGCGTAGTAACCGCTGCGATGGACGTTGAGGACTCGGCACATGCTGCGCAATCGGAATTCACGCCGATGCTGATCCATGAAAGCGTACTTTACTCGGACACTCTGGCAAAGTACGCGGCGGCCTTTTTTAAGATGTCGCGTTCTTCGGTGGTGCGCTTCAATTCAGCCTTCATGCGACTGAGTTCGGTTTTAAGCGCGAGTACTTCATCTTTGGCAGCAGACGGGGATTGTTGCTGACTCTTCTTTAGCCAGACATATAAGCTCTTGTCTGATATGCCCAAACGCTTTGCAACCTCAACCACCCCATGCCCGCGCTCGGTGACTTGTTTGACTGCTTCTGCCTTAAATTCTGCTGTATATCTTGCGTTACTCATTGGCTTCACTCCTGTTCAGTTTCTACATCATAATGTGTCTACTGAAGCGGGTGAAGTCCAATTTCATCTGGGGAAGAGGTTGCGCCAGATTGCATCGTATATGTGGAAGACGATTCAGGGAAAAAATGTCTTAATGCTATGTTAAACATTTATCGCCAGCAAACAAACTTAGGTGTGTTACTGCCTACTACTCTGACTGTGCCCCTCGGAGGGTTTCGTCAGATTTTAGAGTTTTTGGACAAAGCTCCTCAAATGTTACCAAAACATACAAAATTGATGGTTGCGCTTGATAAAGATGTAGAAGAAGAATCTCTTGTCGATTATAAGGAAAGAAATGATCATGTAATGCTTGCATTATTTGAACGATTAAAAAGACAATTAATGTATCTTCCGTGGACTCCAGAAGTGGGTTTGGTTGAATTGATTCGTATGGATATAGCATTGCATGAAGCCAAGTTGAAATTATACTTTGGTGACAATCGCATTGTAATTCCAGCAAACTGGGCTTCAGAAACTGTAGGTCTCATAAAAAGACCGCTTCGCGATGCTTGTAAAATAGCAGTTTATCAGCTTGGACAATCTTTAGAAGAGCTTTTGGGTAAGTCAAATGATAGGGTTCGTGAAGATTTGTTTAATTATTTGGTGCTGCAAACTCATGAAACAAAGCAACATAACTTAGTTGGTTTTGTAGCAAGACTCATTCATTCATAAGGAACGAGGGAATAAAGAGATTTTGGTCTGCCTATGCAGCAAATTTCCAGCCATGTCAGGCCGGGGGTTGCCCGGCGGCAAGTGACTTTCTCTTGCTTGCCCAAGAGAAAGTAACCAAAGAGAACGGCACCCTACAGCCTCGCCCCTGCGGGGTACCTTCGTCTGAACCGTTCAGACGGGGGCTGCGCAACTCGCCCTGACAGCTTGCACACCCCGCAAGCTGCTGCGGAGCTCAAACAGTGCTCGCCTACCCCTCCCGCCTGAACGGCCCAGCCGAAGCGATGCAGAAGGGGATAAAAGCGTTAAGAGCGTTAAGAGCGCGCAGTTACGCGCAAGCGCGTGATGGTCTTGTTTGGTTCGGCTTGTCCGGGCGTCGCCCGGACAAGGGTAGCGTCGGGTGGGCTGGTTTTGAATTTGATTTTGAATTTCCGTTGTTGATTTTATCCCCTCTCCACCGCCGAGTTCCGCAGCCGCCCGGCTTGGCGAGCAACGCAGGGTACATTCGTCCAAATCGTTCAGGCGGGGATAATAAGAGCGTTAAGCGCGCGGAGTTACGCACAAGCGCGTGATTTTTTGATTCAGCTTGTCTGACCGCTTCGTCAATAAATCTACACACCGATGTGTAGATTTATTGACGTGTGTGTATTCGTGTGTATAATTCATTTAAACATCCGTGGAGACATGCATGCAATCATCAAAAATAATCCGGATGCTGATAGATGAAGGCTGGTATGAAGTGCGCGTTAAAGGTAGCCATCATCATTTTAAACATCCAATAAAACCTGGCCTTGTAACGGTGCCGCACCCGGAAAAGGACTTGCCACTGGGAACAGTAAACAGCATCCTGAAACAGGCCGGACTCGAGTGAGTCCGGCTTGTTTCGCAGAAAATGGGATGTTTTTAGCGTACGGTGTTTAACAAGCTACGTAAGTTACGTAGATACTGAGAGGGTAGAAAGAGAGAAACCATGCAATTTCCTATCGCAATCCATAAAGATGAGGGAAGCGTTTACGGTGTGATCGTGCCCGATATTTTGGGGTGTCATTCATGGGGAGATACCATTGATGACGCGATTAAAAATGCCAAAGACGCTATTTTTGACCATCTCGAATTATTATTGGAATCAGGTGAGAAAGTCGATATTCATCATTCCAAGATTGAAGATTTGAGAAAACTGGAAGATTATAAAGAAGCCACATGGGCGCTGGTCGAGGTGGATTTGTCCAAGATTGACGCTAAACCGGAGCGCGTCAATATCAGCATGCCGCGCTTTATTTTAAGCCGTATTGATGATTATGTTGCAGCCAAACATGAAACTCGTAGTGGGTTTTTAGCCAGAGCAGCCCTTAACGAAATGGCTCATGAACAGTAAATCTAGCCATCCGTTTTACAAAGTTCCGAATTCCGGGGTTTTTTCGCGGTAGAGAGAAAGCTCAAGATGTAACGTCGGTATCTAGCTATGTAGCATAGTGCCCGCCATGTCAGGCCGGGCGGCTCCCGGCCTCCAATGCCTGCAAAAAAGCCAAACTTTCACGTTAAGATACAACTTGCAACATCTTCGCTGTTTTCCGACATCGGTCTGATACATCTTTCCGTTACAATGAATTCCATGCCGTACCCGTTCTGGGCCGGCATCTTATTCATGACTCTGAAGGAGATCGTAATGAAATTGACTCATGGCTCTTTTGCCAAACGTGCAGTGATGGTGAGTTTGCTGGCTGGTAGCAGCATGTTGGCGGTATCGGCGTTTGCCGTGCCTGCCAGTGGTTCTGCAAACATGGAGAGCTGCGAAGCGATGCACGGGGGCATGGATCACGCTAAACAGGAGGCATTTCGTGCCAAGCATATGGCTGAGCTGAAAACCAAGCTGAAGCTGAAGCCGGAGCAGGAGGCCGCGTGGAATGTATACGCCAAGGCCAGCGAGTCCGGTATGCGTGCTATGGATATGGACAAGCAGGATCAGCGCAGCGAGTTTGCCAAGCTGAATACACCGCAACGTCTGGACAAGATGCTGGCAATGTCAGATGCGCGTCACGCCAAGATGGTAGAGCGGATCAAGGTGATCAAGACGTTTTATGCGCAGTTGACACCGGAACAGCAGGCTGTGTTTGATGCTGAGGCAATGGCTGGTCACAAGATGGGGCAACATCACCATAAACCCTGATTAATCAGGTGCTAGCTGGATAAAAGTGGGCGGGTATAAACCGCCCACTTTTTTGCCTGGATTTCCTGTCGTGCGTTACAGCGGCTATTGCTGTCTGGCTTCCGGCCATACCGTGCTGGTTGAGTGCTTGCGTTGTGCAGCACGATCGGTACCGCGTGCAACACCGCTGCCCCATGGCGCGTCGTTGTTGGCGCTGCCGGCGGTGCTCATGTGCGCATCTGCAGTTCCGCCAGCATTGGCATGGTCAGCTCCGATATTGGCACCTGCTTCGATACGGGTGTCTGTGTCGACTCCGAGCCGTGCAGCAATTGCAGCGGTGACAAATCCGAGGCCGATTACGCTGGCCATGATGGCGGTCAATACTTTAGTGCGCAGTTGTGTGTTTTGTGGCATTTTCAATACTCCATATTTATTAGTTAGAGGATAGAGAGCGTGTGTCCTGATTAGCTAACGCTTACATAGCAATGCCTGTGCCAGATTTAATATTTCTTATTTTTCAATTACTTACTTGATGTTTGTGGCTGTGCACAGCATTGGATTTGTCGCTGGCAGGCGACACAAAATCAGGCCTGGTCTGTAACTTCATGTAAATAATAGCTATTTTGTTTCGCTGAATGGCGACAGGAGCGGCATTTAGCGGCTTATTCACTGCTTTGTTTTGCATTGATGCATAATTGCAGGCTCTGACATGAATGCCTTGGCATAAATCACATAAAGGATCTCAATGAGTAATCTACCTAACTGCCCAAAATGCAATTCAACCTATACTTACGAAGACGGCAATATGTATGTGTGCCCGGAATGCGCGCATGAGTGGTCAAAAGATGCGGTAGTCGAGAGTGCGGATGAGCAGCGCGTGGTGAAGGATGCTTACGGTACGGTGTTGCAGGACGGTGATGCGGTGACGGTGATCAAGGACCTGAAGGTCAAGGGCTCGTCATCGGTGGTGAAGGTGGGTACCAAGGTAAAAAGCATACGTATCGTAGAAGGCGATCATGATATTGACTGCAAGATCGATGGCATTGGCGCCATGCAGTTGAAGTCGGAGTTTGTCAAGAAGGCGTAGCAGGCTGCTTCATTTCTGCCTGTGTCGGGTTGTGCGTTAATTTTTTGCTTGGGGGTGTGCCATGAGTGAACCTGTGAAAAAAAGATTTGGCGTGCATCCTGACGTTCTCAAGCTCGGTTTCGTGAGTTTCCTGACTGATCTGAGTTCGGAGATGATTTTTTCCGTGTTCGCGATTTTCTTTACCACCATAGCCGGGGCATCGAGTGCTTTGCTGGGGCTGGTGGAGGGGTTGGCGGATTTCTCCGCATCGTCACTGAATTACATGGCGGGCTGGCTGTCGGATCGCTCGGGTAAGCGCAAGGTGTTCGCGCTGGCTGGCTATGGCTTCTCAACGCTGGCCAAAGTCATACTGCTGTTTGCGAATTCGATCATCGGTCTGGGTCTGTTCCGGGTGATTGAGCGGCTGGGTAAGGGCTTTCGCGGGCCACCGCGGGATGCCTGGCTGTCGGCTATCGCCGATAAGGGCATACGCGGCTATTCGTTTGGCGTGCATAAGGCGCTGGATAAGGCAGGGGCGGTATTCGGGCCGCTGGTGGCCTATGCGTTGCTGTCTTGGTACGGCGAGTCGGCGGCTACGTTCAAGCTGTTGTTCTGGGTTGCGCTGGTGCCTGCGGTGCTCAGCATTATCCTGCTGGGGCTGATCAAGGAGCAGCCGGGGGTTAAACACCAGCGCGAAAATATGTACGAGGCCTGGCAAACCCTGAGCGCGGGGTTCAAGCGTTATCTGATTGCGGCGGGGATATTTTCGCTGGCCTATTTCAGTTTCGGCTTTCTGCTGCTGCGTGCTTACAGTGTCGGCTTTTCCATGAAGGATGTGGTGTTGCTGTATGCGTTGTTCAATGTCGCTTTCGTTATTGCTGCACCGATGATAGGCAAGCTCGGCGATGTGATCGGCAGGACACGCATTATCGTGCTCGGCTATCTGGTGTATCTGGTGATGAACCTCGGCTTCGTGTTTGCGACGACCAAATGGGAGATCATTGCCCTGTTCGTCATTTACGGTATTTTCTTCTCTATTGATGAGGCCCAGAGCAAGGCGTTCATTACCGATATAGAGCCGGAACGGCGGGCAACGGCGATAGGGGTCTACAACTTTGTAACCGGGATGATCTACTTGCCTGCGTCACTCATTGCGGGTGCGTTGTGGTTGCTGCATCCCACGGTGGTGTTCATGGTGGCGGCATGCCTGTCGCTGGCAGCTATTGCGGCATTTCTTTATCTGAGGCCGGCCCGACAAATTATGCAATGATAATAAATGCGTATAATTTTTGTTACGTGTTTAGTGGTTTGGTTCAGCTATTTTTGATTCACAAGACTATCAGGAGGAAACATGAAGCAGCGTATTTCAACCACGGTATCCCGGCTGATTCTGAGCCTAGCGTTGGTGCTAGTGACAACATCAGCCCAGGCAGGTCCTTATGCCGATGATCTGACCAAATGCCTGGTCAAGTCGACTACCAGCGATGACAAATCGTTACTGGTGCAATGGATATTTTCCATGATGGCGTTGCATCCCCAGGTGGGACGGCTGGCTGCGGTTTCTGATGCGCAACGTACGGAGTTGAACAAAAGCACTGCATTGTTATTCCAGAACCTGTTAACGAAAACTTGTCTGACTGAAACCAGGCAGGCCCTTAAATATGAGGGGGGTGCAACGATACAGACAAGTTTTGGAGCGCTCGGACAAGTCGCTGCGCGCGAGATTTTTGCTAATCCGCAAGTGGAAGCCGGCATGTCTGAACTGGGCAAGTATGTCGACAAAAAAAGTTTTGAAAGCGCATTGCAGTCAACCAAAACACAGTGATCATCCCGGGCATACCCGTGCTGGTATGCCTTCCTTATTTATTGTTAATTTTTTTGAATCTCTCTGATGACTAATTCCCTCTGGTTCCTGCTCGTCGGCGGACTGTTGCTGGTGATGGGCCTGACGGCAACTCTGCTCAAGCGTCTGCCGGTAACTTCCGCCATCATCTATCTGGCAGTGGGGCTGATCGTCGGGCCTACCGGGCTCGATCTGTTCCACTTCAATCCACTTAAGCAATCGGCGCTGCTGGAAGTGCTGACTGAAGTGGCTGTGCTGATTTCGCTGTTCTCCGCCGGGGTCAAAATGCCGGGGCCATTCAGCTTTGCTCGCTGGCGCACACCGTTATTACTGGCGACAGTGTCGATGACCATTACCGTCGCGCTGGTCACTGCCTTTGCCTATTATGTACTTGGGCTGCCGCTGGGTGCGGGCGTGCTGCTTGGGGCGATTCTGGCGCCGACTGACCCGGTGCTGGCGACCGATGTGCAGATCCGTCATCCCGGTGACCGCGATCAGCTGCGCTTTACCCTGACCTGCGAGGCGGGCATGAATGACGGTAGCGCATTTCCGTTTGTGATGCTGGGCTTGGGACTGCTCGGGCTGCATGAGCTGGGTGATGGTGGTCTGAACTGGCTCATGCTGGATGTGGTATGGGCCACGGTGGGTGGCATTGCGCTCGGTGTGCTTGCCGGGGTGATACTGGCGCGTGTGGGTTGGAAATTGCGTCATGCGCCTAATAAACATGAGCTGATGGACGATTTCCTCGGCCTTGGCCTGATCGGGGTGGTATACGGGCTGGCGGTGCTGATGAATGTGTGGGGATTTCTGGCTGTGTTTTTCGCGGCAGTTGCGCTGCGTCAGACTGAACTGAAACTGGCCAAAGCCGCCAGCGATGCTGTTGACGGGCGGACGTCTGCGGCTAGCGCACACGGCGATGCGGGGGATGAGATTCCCACGGTCAGTATCGGGTCGCTGGTATTCAAAGAACATCTGGAGCGGCTGTCTGAAGTGGTGATGATCATCCTCATCGGCGGAACGCTGTTCCTCAACTCCTGGAGCTGGGCCGCGGTGGGGCTGGCGCTGTTTCTGTTCGTGGTTGCGCGTCCGGCCAGTGTGCTTATCAGTCTGCTGGGTACCCGCACCCCGTGGCGTATACGCGGCATGACGGCCTGGTTTGGTGTGCGCGGCATTGGTTCGCTGTACTATCTGATGTACGCCATCCAGCATGGCCTGCCTGAAGCGCTGGCGCTGCAACTGATACAGTTGACGCTGATAGTGGTGACGCTCTCCATCTTGTTGCACGGCACCAGTGTCAAGCCGATGATGGAACGTTTCTGGCAGCGCGGCAAGCAGAGATTGATCCCGTAGTGTGCTGCCTTACACCAGTACCTGGCGCGTGCTCGCAAAAAACTGGTGGATCTGCTGTTCTATTTGCGGGTCTACCATCACCTCCGGTCGTTTGCCTCTAGGGCAGGCCAGTCGTGGTGTGGTCCCGAACAGGCGGCAGATCAGCGGGCGTTCTTCATATACCTGACAACCCTTGTCACCCAGATGCGGGCAACTCAGCTCGGCGAGTGCCGCATCATGTTCCGCTTCGCTTTTGACCGGCAGCCTTGCCATTTCTTCAGAAGAGGTGGTGACCGGTCCGCAGCAATCGTGACAACCCGGCACGCACTGGAATGACGGAATGCGTGTGCGAAAAAAGCGGATTTGCTGGCTGTTGCTGGTCATCATTATGTGTACTTTACCAGCGCAGCTTACGCCAGGCTGCCTGTTGTATCGGATTGAGAAAAGTCCAGGCTACCAGCCGGCTTTGCTTCTGCCCCTGACTCATGGCGATGGTTTTTTGCTGCTGTACGCCAGCTTGCTTGAGTGCCGCATAGATGCCGGGCAGGCTGGCTGATTTCGATACCAGCGTGGTGAACCAGTAGCAGCGGGTGGGGATTTGTGCGCTCTCTTCTATCATGCGCTGGATGAAACCTTGCTCGCCACCGGCGCACCATAGTTCGGCCGCCTCTCCGCCAAAATTCAACGTAGCTTCAGTTTGATTATTCTGTTTACCCAGGTTTTGCCATTTGCGTTGCGTGCCGGCGCTGGCTTCGGCTTTGGAGGCATGGAACGGCGGATTACACAGTGTCAGATCAAACCATTCGTCGTCGTTTACTATCCCTTGGAAAATTGCAGCAGCAGCGGGCTGCAAACGCAAGGTGATGTGTTTTGCCAGTGATGGGTTGGCATTCAGTATGGTTTGGGCATTCGCCAGAGACGCTGCGTTGATGTCAGTGGCGACAAATTGCCAGCTGTATTCGCTGTGGCCGATCAGCGGGTAAATGCAGCTCGCACCAGTGCCGATATCCAGAGCTTGAATGTGCTTGGGGATGACGCCGCGATTGTCGGCAGCGAGCAGGTCGGCCAGGTAATGCACATAATCGGCCCGGCCCGGTATGGGTGGACACAGATTCTGCGGCGGGATATCCCAGCCCTGTATGCCGTAGCTGGCTTGCAGCAGCGCACGATTCAGTGCTTTGACTGCCGCCGGGTCGGCAAAGTCAATGCTTTGTTCACCATGCGCGGTTACACTGACGAAATTGCCCAGCGCTGAGTCCATCTCGATCAGGTGCGGGAAGTCATAGCGGCCCTGATGGCGATTGCGCGGATGCAGCTTGTTTGCCGGTGCTGGCGTAGCGGCGGGTTGAGGTGGGTGGCTTTTGGTTCGCATCGATGCATAGTATGGCGGATTGGGTGTATGAGCAAGCCGGTGTAGTCCAGGATATTTCGGGCTAGATTAATCAATCTATACTGTTAGACTAGTCCGG
Organism: Sulfuriferula thiophila; assembly: GCF_003864975.1. Taxonomy (NCBI): domain Bacteria; kingdom Pseudomonadati; phylum Pseudomonadota; class Betaproteobacteria; order Nitrosomonadales; family Sulfuricellaceae; genus Sulfuriferula; species Sulfuriferula thiophila. Next base: position 471,150 of record NZ_BHGL01000046.1, on the reverse strand, counting down.
GATGAAATCGCCCGAAACTGACTGGATATGTAAATCGCCGAAATATGATAAAGACACCTGATCAAGTAGTGCAAGCCACCGGTTTAACCATCCTCAAGCGATTATTGCCATTTCTCGCACCATACAAACGGCAATTCGTGCTGGCTGGGATTGCGCTGCTAGTTGCGGCCGGTGCCACACTGGCTGTCCCTTATGCATTCAAACAGATGATCGACCTCGGCTTTGGTGCGGCTGGCGCGAGGAGCATCCACAATGTGAATGCCTATTTTCTGGCGCTGTTTGGCGTGGCTTGTATTCTGGCAGTGGCAACAGCGGCACGATTCTATATGGTGTCGTGGCTGGGTGAGCGGGTAACGGCGGATATTCGCAGCGCGGTGTATCGCCATGTTGTCAGCCTGAGCCCGCAGTTTTTCGAGACGACGCAAACCGGCGAGGTGCTGTCGCGGCTGACCACCGATACCACGTTGATTCAGACCGTAGTCGGTACCAGTATTTCCATGGGGTTGCGTAATATTTTGCTATTGGTAGGCGGGTTGGTGATGCTGTTTGTGACCAGCGTTAAGCTCTCCGCCATGATCATTGTGCTGCTGGCATTCGTGGTGTTGCCCATCGTGTTCTTCGGGCGGCGTGTGCGTGAGCTGTCACGCGATTCGCAAGACCGTATCGCCGATGCGTCTGCGATGGCGGGCGAAATCCTCAATGCCATGCCTACTGTGCAGGCGTTCACGCATGAAGCGGTGGAATCCGGCCGCTTTGGCGTCACGGTAGAAAATGCTTTCACTACGGCGGTACAGCGTATTCGGGCGCGGGCAACGTTGACGTTAATTGCGATTCTGCTGGTATTCGGCGCTATCGTGTTTGTGTTGTGGCTGGGGGCGCATGCGGTGGTGCAGGGCAGTATGACCGGTGGCGAGCTCGGTCAGTTTATTCTGTATGCTGTGATCGTGGCCGGTGCTATCGGTGCGCTCTCGGAAGTGCTGGGCGAGGCGCAGCGCGCAGCCGGGGCAACTGAACGGCTGCTGGAATTGCTGTCGGCACAGTCGACGATACAGTCACCTGCACAAGCACTGTCGTTACCGCCATGCCCTGATAATGGGGCTGCATTAGTGCTGCAGGATGTGAGTTTTTATTACCCGTCGCGGCCGCAAACGCCATCCTTGCAACAGTTGTCGCTCACCGTCCGGCCGGGCGAGACCGTGGCGGTAGTGGGTGCCTCGGGTGCGGGCAAGACCACGCTGTTTCAGCTGCTGCTGCGTTTTTATGATCCGCAGCAGGGGCTGATCACGCTGGATGGTATCGATATTCGTCAGCTGGATTTGCATACCTTGCGTTGTGCTATCGGCATCGTGCCGCAGGATACCGTGATTTTTTCGGCGAATGCGCTGGAAAATATTCGTTACGGTCGTGCCGATGCCAGCGATGCAGAAGTTATTGCCGCAGCAAAATTGGCGGCAGCGGATGAATTCATTGTGAAACTGCCGGGCGGTTATCAGGCTTTTCTGGGCGAACGCGGTGTAAGGTTATCGGGTGGCCAGCGCCAGCGCATTGCCATTGCCCGCGCATTGCTCAAGAACCCGTCGCTGCTGTTGCTGGATGAAGCGACCAGTGCTCTGGATGCCGAATCAGAACGTCTGGTGCAGATGGCGCTGGAAGCTGCCATGGTTGGACGCACGACTCTGGTTATCGCGCATCGTCTGGCAACCGTGCAGCGGGCAGATCGTATCGTGGTGATGGACAACGGGCAAATAGTGGAGATCGGCACGCATGCCAGCCTGGTGGCGCAAGGAGGTATTTATGCGAATCTGGCGGCTTTGCAGTTTCAGGTGGCGGCAGAATAACCGTGCGCTTAAAAATATGCTAACGTACGGTTAGCTGCGAGATGTTATATGTAGCACAGATTTCATCACCCTGATGTTAGTTAATGATAAGGAGCGGTAAAAAATGAAACGTATCGTATTGGCGGGTGTTTTGGCAATAGCTTCAGTGGCTGCAACTGCTGGCGGGTTTACGTTGAGCAGCCCGGATGTTGCCCCGCGGCAGACTATCGCGCATAAGTTTGTGTTCAATGGTTTTGGCTGCAGCGGCGAGAATGTGTCGCCAGCACTGAACTGGAAAAATGCCCCGGCTGGCACCAAGAGCTTTGCCATCATGGTGCATGACCCGGATGCGCCAACGGGCGGAGCCGGTTTCTGGCATTGGGTTGTAGTGAATTTGCCGGCAACGTTAACCGGGCTGGCGCAGGGTGATGGCGCGCTGGATAGCAAGAACCTGCCACAAGGTGCGCAACAGATCCGCAACGACTATGGTCAGGCTGCCTGGGGCGGTCCTTGCCCTCCGGTAGGGGATAAGCCGCATCACTATAATTTCACAGTGTATGCACTGAAAACCGACAAGCTGGATATCCCTGCCGGTGCCTCAACTTCCGTGGCGGGTTTCATGATCAATAGCCAGGCATTGGCCAAGGCGACATTGACTGCACGTTACGGGCGTTAATCAGCCATCCGGCGGCCTGGAATAGTCAGGCGCCGGTACTCAATATCCGTGCCGGCGATCGTCGGCACATCGCTATATTCAAAACCAGAACGACGTATTTTTCAGCAGAAATTCATCATAAGGCATGTAGTGCGAGCCATCGCAGGAGAAGGTAAGGCTGATCATGCCATTGAAAATATTGATCGAGGCCGCGCGCAGATAAATGGTGGGATCGGCAAGGCGCAGGGATTGCATGGTGGCAAGTATCTGTTCGATAGTGTGCTGGGGTATTGTTGCATCCTGCGGGTAGGGGCTGGATGGGTACACCAGGCAGATGTCCGGGTCGCTCAGGGTTTCGTGATCCAGAATGCGATAGCGGAACGGGTCATCAACGGTCCAGATGGTGGCCTGGCTGCTGGAGAAATGGATCTGGCATTGGAACACGCCGCGCTGCGTCAGTAGTTCTTCAAGAATGGATAAGGCCTGATCCAGATTGCCGTCCATGAGGCTGTCGATGCGGGTTTGTTGAAAGACCATGCCGCGTATGGCCGCATCGCCTTTTATCTGTCGCCAGTAGCCGGGTTCTTCATACAGCGCCGAGGTAACCGGCAGGCCACGCAAGTCGAAGTCGGCACCGAGATAGCCCAGCATATCGGAGTCGGCACGCACAACCTGCAATGCAGTAAGCGAGGGTCGGTGTCCCAGCAGGCTGATATAAGCGTCCGAGAGCAGAAAGCCCCACGCAGGTACGGCTTCCTTCATGTAGGGGCGCTGCGAGCGGTCACGGCCGAAGTGTTCCTGTGCCAGTCCGTTTGCCCCGATATTGTCGCAAATCTGGACGCCGTCTGTGGTCACGCAGTACAGGGCTGTGCAATGCGGAATGCTGGCAAAACCCTGGGTAAGAGCCGCATTCAGCTGTTCGCGATCACCCCACGCAGTGGTGCATGTTTCAGCCAGTTGCGCCAATGGTTCGCGTATCAACTGCGCCAGATCTTCCCGTTGCTGATAAATACTGTCTTTCCATGAGTATGTCATGTGTAAATCCCTCTCACGTTATAGTCACCCCGGCGGGAATTAAAAGTTAGTAAACGATGATACTCGTATGCCAAGTTGGATAGTTAGTGCAGGATGTGGTTCCATGTTTGTGTTTAACCTATGGATAGGTCTGTGCGGCATAGGCTTATTATTGCCTGAACAGGTCTTTCAATCCCCGTGGTTGCGAGCGCCAGTACTGATGAGGCGCATCTACCTGAGCACCCAGCTGCGCTGCGGCGTGCCATGGCCAGCGGGGGTCGTACAGCATGCCGCGAGCCAGAGCGACCATGTCGGCCTGCCCGCTGGCGATGATGGCTTCTGCCTGTTCGGGTTCTGAGATCAGACCCACCGCAATGGTTGGCAATCCGGTTGCCTGGCGGATGCGTTCGGCGAAAGGCACCTGGTAACCCGCGCTCAGCGGAATTTGCTGCAAAGGCGATAATCCGCCGGAAGAAACATCGATAAAACTACAGCCTCTGTGTTGCAGTTCCTGTGCGAATACCACGCTCTGTTCGATGTCCCAGCCATGAGGTATCCAGTCGGTTGCGGATATACGCACGCCGACAGGAATGTTGTCGGGTACGGCATCGCGTATCGCTTCAAAGACCTCGAGCGGGAAGCGCATGCGGTTTTCCAGCGTGCTGCCGTAACGGTCAGTTCGGATATTCGATAATGGCGACAAAAATTCGTGCAGCAGATAACCATGCGCTGCATGCAATTCGATCGCCGCTATGCCGAGGCGGACGGCGCGTTGTGCTGCAGCGACAAAGTCGTGTCTGATTCGTTGTAACGCTGCATCATCCAGCGCGCGGGGTACTGTGTCGTCAGGATTGAAGGGCAGGGCGGAAGGGGCGAGCGTCTGCCAGCCACCTTGTGGCGGGGCGATGGATTGCCCACCCGCCCACGGCACCTGGGTGGATGCCTTGCGCCCGGCATGCGCCAACTGAATGGCGATGGGCATGGCTGAATGCTGGCGCACCGACTTGATTACTCTGCCCAGTGCGGCCTCGGTCTGGTCAGACCACAGGCCAAGATCGTGCGCGGTGATACGGCCTTCCGGCGCGACTGCGGTGGCTTCGATGAACAGCAGGCCGGCACCGGATAAGGCTAACTGGCCAAGGTGGATGAGGTGCCAGTCGGTTGCTTGCCCTTGCTCGGCGGAGTACTGGCACATCGGTGAGATGACGATGCGGTTGCTTAAGGTCAGCTTGCCGAGATGTATCGGGGTAAACAGTTGGCTCATCAATGACTCCGCGAGTAAAGCTGGTTAAGCATTCAAGGAATTAGCGCTGCATCTTTTGCGGCAAGGCTGCCTACCGCCGACCAGTCGAGATGTTCGCCACCATGCGCCATCAGTTCCAGGAAGCGGTCGCGCAGTATGCTGGCAAACGGTAACGGTACATTCAATGCTTCCGCTGCTGCCAGCACCAGCCGCATATCCTTTTGCCCCAGATTGGCAGCAAATCCGGCGGGTTCAAACTGGCGATCGGCAATCATGCCGCCATAGTTTTTGTACAACGGCACATTGAACAGGGTGGAGGTCAGCAGCTCCAGATACTGGTGCCGGTCTACGCCACCTTTTTCTATCAGCGCCATGGCTTCGCCCAGTGATTCGATCACCGTGGCGATCAGGAAGTTGCCGCTCAGTTTGACCAGATTGGCCTTGTCCGGAGTTTCAGAAACATGAAAAGTGCGCTGGCCCATGACATCCAGTAATGGCTGGATTTTACTGATCAATTCCGGCTGACCGGCAGCGACAATGAACAGCTTTCCCGCGGCGGCGGCATCCGGTCTGCCGAATACGGGAGCTGCAACGAAACCTTGCTGTCTTTCGCCATGAGCAAGGGCAAGCTGGGCTGATAAAGCTACGCTCACTGTGCTGCAGGAAACGTGAATAGCACCAGATGGGAGGTGTGCCACTATGCCTGCCGGCTCCAGCGTCACTTCACTGAGTGCTGCATCGTTGGCCAGCATGGTAAACACCACATCGGCAGTGCTGCATAGCTCGGCGACACTTGCTGCGGCTTTGGCGCCAAGTGCGAGCAGCGGCTGCATGCGTTCAGCAGAGCGGTTGTATACGGTTAACTCATATCCTGCCTGACGCAGGCGGGAAGCCATGCCGGCACCCATCTGCCCCAGTCCGATAAATCCTATGTGCATAGTTCTCTCCACAAGCAGTCGTTGGCTGGTGTTATAAATCTTGATCGCATCGCTGAGATGGCTTTGTTCCGACTATGGTGATGCAATCGGGTTCAATATCCTTTAGTGTTTCTTGCCGATCAGTTCGATTTTGTAATCATCCGGATCGCAGACGAATGCAATGATCGTGGTGCCATGTTTCATAGGCCCGGCTTCACGTACCACTTTCCCGCCCAGTTTTTTAATGGCTTCGCAGGTGGCATAGACGTCGTCCACTTCAATGGCGATATGGCCAAAGCCGGTGCCCTGTTCGTAACTGTCTATGCCCCAGTTGTAGGTCAGTTCAATTACCGAGTTTTCCGATTCGTCGCCGTAGCCGACAAATGCCAGGGTGAATTTTCCTTCCGGATAGTCATTGCGGCGCAGCAATTTCATGCCCAGTATCTGGGTATAAAAAGCGATGGAGCGATCCAGGTCGGCGGTGCGAAGCATGGTGTGGAGTAAGCGCATGGTAGGGGTTCCTGTTGAGTGGATAGCAGTAGGGTTGGCAAGCAACATTCAGCGTTGAGTCTAGCATATTGATTATGAAATTTTGAGGTTGGCGTAGCAGTGTGCGCGCGTGAAAAGTGGTGCTGGCTGTAAATGGCTGGCAGGCCTGATCAAAACGTTCTATGATGAATTTAGCAGCGCAAACGCGGCATTGCGCTGACGTCAACTCAGGTTCTGGTCCCTGTTGGCAAAAACATAGTCAGGTGCATGTGTGACGTGTTTGGCAATGTGATTGATCATCAGCCTGAGCCACTGGATGTGGCGTGGCGTTCGATGCATAACGCACCACTTGCCCTGATGCGTCGTTCTACCCAATCCGAATTTATTGAAACCGGTATTAAGGCCATCGACGGGCTGGTATCGTTTTTTACCACCGAGCAATTCAGTGGTGTCGTGGGCAAGCCTGTCAGTCTGGATGATGAGCTGCTTGGCAATAAGACAGTGTGGGCGATAGGCGAGCGGGTGCAAATACGGCTTGAGCATGTCGGACTGGCAGCGATGCAGCGCGCCGAGAAAAATATCGACGAGTTACTGGTTGATCTGAATCTGACCTATCACCGTCTGCGCCAGAGCGGGATAGACGCCGAATTGTTTGACGTTATTTCCGGCTTTGAAGCGTTGACTAAGCATAAAAATAAACCGCATGACTGAAAGGAATGAAATGAAAATCAATGTTGCAGATTTCCGGGTGCCCGCTGCCAAAAAAGTTAGCCTCAAAAAATGGCCGACGCTGGTAAAGCCTGTATACAAATCCAAGGTGCAGTACCAGGAGATGCTGGCATCTCAGGTGGCTGAGCTGAGTGCGATGCAGCAGCGGCATTATGCGGCGAACAATTACTCGGTATTGCTGATTTTTCAGGCGATGGATGCTGCGGGTAAAGATGGTGCGATCCGCCATGTGATGTCGGGTGTGAATCCGCAAGGCTGCCAGGTTTACAGTTTCAAACACCCCAGCGTGACCGAGCTGGATCATGATTTTCTGTGGCGTACCGTGCAGTGTATGCCGGAGCGCGGCCGTATCGGTATTTTTAACCGTTCCTATTATGAAGATGTGCTGATCGTGCGCGTCCATCCCGAAATTCTGCGCAATCAGGGCCTGCCAGAGGAATTGCTCGATGAAAAATCCATCTGGAAAGAACGTTATCATTCGATGAATGAGCTGGAAAAACACTTGCACCGCAACGGCACGCGGGTGGTCAAGTTTTTCCTGCATTTGTCCGAGGAAGAGCAGCGTAAACGTTTCCTCGCCCGGATTGATTCGCCGGAAAAAAACTGGAAATTCAGTCTGGCGGACATCGAAGAGCGCAAGTACTGGAAAGACTACATGAAGGCGTACGAGGCGTGTCTGGGTGCCACCAGCAGCAAAGATGCGCCGTGGTATGTGGTGCCAGCCGATGACAAGGAGAACGCCCGCCTGATTATTGCGGAAATTATTCTGGAAACGTTCAGGTCGCTCAAGCAGGACTTTCCGAAACTGGATGCGAAACGCACTGCAGAGCTGCATGAAATCAGGAAATTGCTGGAAAAACGCTCCAGCGCACCCGTTCCGAAGCGGGACGCTGAGACGGAATAAATTTACCGATGCCACATACCGATTTACTGCATCAGTATCTGGCCGCGGCCCAGCCCTATATTGAACATTACGGTTACGCCGCCGTGTTCCTGGGGATACTGGTCGAGGATTTTGCGCTACCCGCACCGGGAGAGTCGTTACTGATTACGGCGGCTTTTCTGGCTGCGCATGGGAAATTCCATATCGCTCCGCTTTTATTGCTAGCATGGCTCGGTGCGGTGCTGGGCGATAATATCGGCTATGCAATCGGCCGTTTTGGCGGTCGGGTTGTTGTGTTGCGTTTCGGCAGTTATGTGGGTTTGAATGCGGCCCATCTGGCACGTGTTGAGCATTTCTTTGCGCGCTATGGCGGTTGGCTGGTCACTTTTGCACGTTTTGTGGCCGTGTTGCGGCAGATGAATGGCATAGTCGCCGGTCTTGCGCAAATGCCCTGGTGGCGTTTTCTGGCATTTAATGCGCTGGGTGCGGCACTGTGGGTCGGTGCCTGGGGCATGGGAGCCTATTACCTGGGTAAGCGTATCACGCAACCGTTGCTGTTGCTAAAACACTATGAACCCTATGTGTTAGGGGCGGGTGCGTTCGCAATGGTTGCCATGCTGGTGTATGTGTTTTGGCGCAAGCATAAAGACGCGTGATGTTATGTGTGCTTATCGTGTACCGGCGTGTGTTGGTGCGTTGGCGTACAGAAGTGCGGGGCTAAATTGACTTAAGCTGAATCAGGCTGATGAGAGGGTTGTTGATTGTTATCCCTCAGGTATTTTTCAAATTTGCATACAGTAAAGCAGCCGATTCCACGGTTTAACAGTGCAGATTCATAATGCAAATTCCATTGTGCAGTTATTGTTAAAGGTAATGAGTCCATGAGCTATCATTTTAGTAAAACGATGAAACTGTCATTCGATGCAACTATCGCTAAAGTTACGGAAGCTTTGAAAGAAGAAGGTTTCGGTATCCTTACCGAAATTGATGTGCAGGCGACGTTGAAGAAAAAACTGAATGTGGATTACAAGCAATACAAAATTCTGGGCGCATGTAACCCACCTTTTGCGTATGAGGCACTCAGGCTGGAAGATAAAATAGGCACCATGCTGCCTTGCAATGTGATCGTTCAGGAACAGTCCGATGGCATGGTTGAAGTGTCTGCCATCGATCCTGTTGCTTCGATGGGGGCAGTCGGCAACGCAGAACTGGTCATCATTGCCGAGCAGGTTCAGGCCAAGCTGAAAAGAGTGATAGCCAGTCTGTAATCATGGGTACTCAAACTACCTGCAATTGTATTTACGCGTAACTCATCGTTTATTAAAAGGAAATTGTATGCTGGTAACATTTACGACGGATGCTTATGCCGACATCACCATGTTCGGGGATGTCGGTTTCGCCATGCTGAAAATGATGGGGCACAGCGCAACGGTGCCCGGTGCTATTCTGGCTGCTGATGTGCCGGCTGCATTGGCTCAACTGAAAGCAGCACTGGCGTCTGATACTACTGCCCCGCCAGTCACGGATGTGGATGCGGACGAACCGGTAGTGAGCATGGCTAATCGTGGTTTGCCGCTGGTGAATCTGCTGGAAGCTGCAGCCATGGCTAAAGCGGATGTGATGTGGAAATAATTTCCGGAGACTTTTGCACGATTACTGCGCTCGTTACATCGTGCAAAGGTCTCTTCCCAATTGATTGTAGAGGTGATGTCATGAACAAAATGGAACAGATGGAACTGGAAGCGCATCGTGCTGAAATAGTGAAGGATATGCACAGTCTGGTGGAAAAATATCGGGCCATCTTCGATTGGGATATCCCGGAGATAGATCAGCATGCTGCTGACAAGCTCATATTGGCTGCAATGCATAAAGCGCTGGAAGATATTGCTTCCCAATTGGCCGGTGCCAATGCCAGTCAGGCGTTAGATTAATATTGGCTTCACTCGGTAATACGCTACGTCGCTGGCGTATGCGTCGGCTGCTGCGCCGCAATCCCATACCCCATCACATCTGGCATAGCGTGACCCGTAAGCTGGTAGTGCTGCACAATCTCGATGCAGTGCAAATGGCACATCTGCGCGAGCTAACGGTGTGGTTCCTGCATAACAAGTCTATCAACGGGGTGCAAGGTCTGGAAGTGACGTTGGCCATGCGCATAACCGTGGCTGCTCAAGCCTGTTTGCTGATCCTGAATCTGGATATCGATTACTTCGATAATTGGGTTGAGGTCATACTCTATCCCGGTGCGTTCAAGGTGAATCATGGCCAGACGGATGCGATCGGTCTGGTACATCATGATGCCACCGTGTTAAGCGGGGAGGCATGGCTGCGCGGTCCGGTAATATTTTCCTGGCCGGATGTCGAACGTGACAGCTATCACCATCAGCCTGGTCATAACGTCGTGCTGCATGAATTTGCGCATAAACTGGATGGCGTGGATGGCGCGATGAATGGCCTGCCACCATTACGCAGCGGCATGAGCCGACAACGCTGGGCTGCCGACCTGAGCGATGCTTATGCGCTATTGCAGCATGATCTTGCTTCTGCCAGACCGACTTGCATCAACCCGTATGCGGCGACTAATCCGGCAGAGTTTTTTGCAGTATTGAGCGAGTATTTTTTTACTGCGCCGGACATTTTGAAAACGGCATGCCCGGGGGCTTACCGGCAATTGGCGCTGTTTTACCAATAATCTGTCAGCGGGTGATTATCAATATTCCAGGCTAAGTGTAATTGCACCGTAGCCAGGGTTAGTGGTTTGGGTGGTAAATTCCTTGCTGCTGATGTAATGGGCGTAGGTGATTTGTCCACCCTGCCATTGCCAGGCAATACCGGCTGCGAGATTACCCACCAGAACTTCCTTGTTGACGCTGTGACTGGCAGCGAACGTGTTGCCATCGAGGAAAATGTCGCGCGCAACCAGACGAGCATCGGCTGAAATAAATACCAGCATTCCCCCTGTTGCAAAGCGCCGTGCCATCGCGTTTTCAAGTGGCGCATTGCTGTCACCCGCAGAACGTATTGGCGAGGTACCAAAGTCGTTAGGCAAATCCTGACCTGCGCGTATTTCGAAGCCGCTATTCAGGTAAGTGGCTACATTACCCAGGCTGGCGCCATAGTGGGTGATGGCATCGAATTGTAGCCAGTTGTTTTTTTTGCTTTCCCACAGTTTTTTTCTGCGTTCGGCAACGAGCTGTATGCCCAACTCATTATGCAGTTGATTATCCCAGCCCTTGAAACGCGGTATGTCACGCAGGTCATGAATGAAATCCTGGGTTTGTTTACCTAATGATGCGGGGCCGACTATGCCTATGTTGACCTGTACCGTATCCATCTGTCTCGCATCGCGTTCGTTGTAGCCAAGCCCCAGATATAACCAGCCTGCATAAGGCCGGTCGTTGGGAATGACATCGGTGCGGGTTTTATCCAGCGGGGTGTACATGGACTGCCCCAGTGTTACCACCATGTTGCGCGAACTATAACCCGTTCTGTGCAGGGAGGTGAATAGTCGGTTCAGGCGTCGTATCGTTAATGGCAGGCAAGGATCATTTACATAATCTTTCAGGTTGGCCGAGACCCAGGACAGTTTTACGCCATTGGTGTAGCCCTGATCCGAGCCGTTAAACAAATCATTTTCAAGATGGATGTTGTATATCTCGGGATGCCGTGCCAGTGCAGCAATACCTGGCTGAGCTGGATCGCAATAGCCTGACTCTACGATGTCCGCCAGCGCTGGGCCCGATGCGAGTAGCAGGGTAAAACCGAGCTTGCGCAGATGGGTGATAGGGTGACTGATAATGGATGGCATAAGTTTTAACAGTCCAGAATAAATGGGCGAAGTTATTGCGTTTCAAGGGAATATGTCCGGATAGTGCCATAAATATCCGTATCGTGTCTGTTTGATTGCATGGGCGGAGTTGATTCCTGTTGTATTGGTTTGACTTTACCTGACGCATGGTCTAGCTTTAAGACATCACATCGTTGTTGCATACCTACATTAATCGCGTTGAAGAGGTGGCTGACATGATCAAAATCCTTGGGTTTGCCGGTAGTTTGCGTAAGGACTCCTACAATCGGGCCTTGTTGCTTGCCGCGCAGAAACTGGTGCCGGATGGTGCTGAAATTGAAATCGTTGATATAGGCAGTTTTCCTTTATACAACGAGGATCTGGAAGCCAGCCTTCCGGCGGCTATTGCTGATTTCAAGGCAAAGCTCGTGCAGGCAGATGCGATACTGATGGTGACGCCGGAATATAACTACTCGATCTCCGGCGTGCTGAAAAATGCACTGGACTGGGCGTCACGCCCGTATGGCAGCAACAGTTTCGATGGCAAGCCGGTCGCCATTATGGGTGCGACTAGCGGCACTGTCGGCACGGCGCGGGCGCAATATCACTTGCGGCAGATTTGCGTGTTTCTCAATGCCTATGTACTCAATAGACCGGAAATCATGGTGTCATCCGTGGCGGATAAGTTCAAGGATGGTGAGCTGGTGGACGATAAGACCAAGCAGAAGGTGCGTGAGCAGCTGGTTGCGCTGATGGCGTGGACGAGACAGTTACACAAAGACTGAAAATCTGTCTGGCACGATGTGCGTTCTGCGCATATCGTGCCAGATCAGAAGATTGTTTACTCTGGATTCCTACTCGTTATTGCATGCTGATTCGCAAGTAATCTCATAAATTCATTCAGGGGCACCGGTTTGCTGAAAAAGTATCCCTGGAAAGCTCTGCAGCCGCACAATTCGAGAAACCGGAACTGCGCTTCGTTTTCCACGCCTTCCGCGATGACGTCGAGCCCAAGTGTGGCAGACATTGCGATAATGGTTTGCACAATGGAAGCATCGTTAGGGTCGCTGGCAATGTCGCGCACAAATGTCTGGTCAATCTTGATTTGACTCAACGGCAGTCGCTTCAGGTATTGCAGAGAAGAATAACCGGTGCCGAAGTCATCCATAGAAAATTTTACACCCAGCATTTCAATTTCCCGCATTTTGATAATGGTATCTTCAATATTTTCCAGTGTGGCGCTTTCGGTCAGTTCCAGTTTCAGTTGTGCAGGCGTTGCGCCAGTTTCTATTAGTGCGCGTTGTACTTGTGCAACAAAATCAGTTTCATGTAATTGTCTGGGGCTGACATTGACGGCCAAAACCAGATTGCGGGTTAGTTCATCCTGTTGCCAGGCCGCAAGTTGCGCGCATGCCGTTTGCAGCACCCATAGTCCTATCGACCCAATCAGGCCGGCGTCTTCGGCGAGCGGGATGAATTGCGCCGGATACACTAAGCCGTGTTCAGGATGCTCCCAGCGTAATAACACTTCGGCACCAAGAGGGTGGCGCAGGTTATCCACTTGAATTTGGTAATGCAGCCGAAATTGCTGTTTTTGGAGCGCGAGACGTAATGCGTCCTCCAGCTTGGCACGCGCTTCAATTGCAATCTGCATAGCGGCGTCATAGAAATGAATGGTGTTGCGTCCACTTGTCTTGGCTTGATGCATTGCGGTTTCAGCGTATCTGAGCAAATTGTCAGGGGTATCCTGACGGTCGCGGAACAGCGCAATGCCAATGCTCGATGAGATATTGCATAACTGTTCATTGAGTGCATAAGGTTCGCTGAGGGTAGCATGCATCATTTGGGTTAGCAGCCGGGCATTTGCCGTAGCGTCGTCGATATCAGAGCCGAGTGCTTCCAGCACAATCAAAAACTCATCGCCACTCAAGCGCGACACAGTGTCAGTTTCACACACGCATGTCTGCAACCGATTTGCTGCTTCGATAAGCAGCAAATCGCCAATATCATGCCCTTTAGTATCGTTGATGGTTTTGAAATGGTCGAGGCCAATAAACAGTACGGCGCCATACTGCTGGCTACTGACACTCGCTAAAAGTGACTGCTGCAAGCGCTCCATCAACACACGTCGATTTGGCAGCAGCGTCAATGCATCATAGAACGCCATTTGATGAATTCTATTCTCGGCATTCTTTAGTTCGGTCAGATCATGGTACCAGCCTAATATGGCTTGTTCATTCTCGTATGTCAGCCTGGAATAGGAGGCCGATACCCAGGTTGCCTGCTGTCCTGGTGTTTTTAATGCTATCAGCTTATTTGTGACGGTTAACCCCTGACTTAGCTGGTGCAGGATATCTTGATAGTCCTGAGGGTTTGCATAGCAAGGTTTGGGATCTGATCCAGCTAACTGATCTCTGGGTGAGTTGGTCAATTTGGCATAATGCTGGTTAGCAAACAAGATCTTGTGATCCGAGCATGCCACTATGCACACTGAAAGAGGGCAAGTTTCGAGCATATGGCGGAATCGCGCTTCATACGTTTGATCCATTGCTGTCAAAATACCTCCCGAATCAGGGGGTTGGTATCAGAATTTTCAGTTATGTCGGGTAGCGTTTTACTAATCACGTGAGCAAAGGGTGGTGTGTGCTGATTGCCTGGATCGACTCTCACGGCGATGCGTGATAGTTGATGACAAGATGCTCTGTCTGGCCTAAACAGGTTAATCCGTTCTGCCAGATGGTTGGTCTGGTTCTCTAAAGCAAATGACAGGAACTCATGTGTTGGTATGTCTTGAGTATTGCTATTCTTGGAATCGTTATTTTGCATTGCTATCCCTTAATTTAGAGACAGATCCAATTGATAATTTGGATCTGGTTGCATACAAATACATTTATTAGTTATTTGGTATGCGTATGTATTTGTTGTATTTTTCCAGCATAGTCACAAGTGCTAGATTGTATGCGTTGTGACATGGCATTTTTTGTATGGCAGTACAGGCGTAGTGATGCTAAGTAATTCCTAAATCAGGAATAGGAATAGCAATTGCAGTAGCCAAAGATAAGATAGGGTGATTCGTAGTTATTTTCCCCTCAAATTTCAAGTCAGACAGCAAAACAGCAACTCTGGCTCGCGAGCAAGGACGGTTTAGGTCTTTGGAGGGTAACTACAGGAAAAGAGGATGTGCAGACAGAATGAAATTATGTACCAATAGGTACACTTTCAGCAGTCTCGCTATCCTGGAGTTTCATACCCGTTAGACCGAAAACTTTGCGTCCCTGGCTTTCGCACAGGTTTGCCTTTGTTATGCAATAAACATAATTAGCAAATTTTACTACAATCTTGCAGGGCTGCCTATCCTTCTTGTTTAGGGATATAGTGGGTCATTCAGCAATCATTTTGCATTCGCTAAACAGCGAATGCGTTAACGCTGTCGGCAATGATGGGAATATTGGTCTATATTGAAAGTTAAATGGGTCTAACGCATTTCGGGCTATTCCCGTTTTAATCTGTCAGGAGACGATGTCGATGCAAGTATCTGCAATGGAACGGACGATAGCGGAACTGACCGCGCCGACCAAGGTTATTCTGGCGACAGATGAAAGCATCGGCACTATGAAGTAGCGCCTGAAGAATGTCGGCGTGCAGTCAACTGAAGAAACGCGGCTCAGTTATCGGGAATTGCTGTTTACCGCGCCGGGGCTGAACCAGTATATCAGCGGTGATTCTGTTCGAGGAAACATTGGATCAGTGTAATGAGGCTGGTGTGCCTTTGTCTCGATTGCTGGCCGCACAGGGAATAGTGCCGGGCATTAAGGTGGATAAAGGCACCAAGGCGCTGACAAATTTTCCTGGTGATAAATTTACTGAGGGACAGGATGGTCTGGCTGAAAGGCTGGCCGGGTATCAAGAAATGGGGGCGCGCTTTGCCAGCGTGACGGAAGAGGTGCTGGAGATGGTGTTTCACACGCTGCACCGGCATCGGGTGGTGCTGGAATGCATGTTGCTGAAACCTAACATGGTACTGCCTGGCGCGGTAGGGGCAATATTTCACATACATGGAATCCTCATAATTATGGATGGCGACCGTGGATAGCAGAGTAGTTTGTATGCAGCAGTTAAATTTTAATTAAGGAGATTAGCTATGAAGAAGTCGGAAAAAGCCGCTGCGATTAAAGTGGAACAGAAAGTGGAGCAGTTAGATAAACAGGCAGTGATCAGTGTGCTTAATAAGATACTGGAACTGGAGTTGGCCGGCGTGGTGCGTTATACGCATTACTCATTGCTGATTTATGGATACAACCGCATCCCGATTGTGAGCTGGCTGCGTGGCCAGGCTGATGAGAGTTTGATACACGCTCAGCGCGCCGGTGAGCTGGTGACTCATCTCGGTGGGCATCCTTCACTGGCGATAGGCCCGTTGCTGGAAACGCATAAACACAACATTGCTGATATCCTGCATGAGTCACTGGAGCATGAGCGTGGTGCCCTGGCACAGTACAGGCAGTTGCTTGAGCTGACCAGAGATCGTTCGGTTATGCTGGAAGAGTACGCCAGGGAATTGATTTCTATGGAAGAACTGCACGCTGGTGAAGTGGACAAAATGTTGCGCAAGCCAGGGGATATTGCGGCGTTTTCCGAAACCGGTCTCTAATAAAAACAGCAACATCTGGCATTCGCTTTCAGATGTTGCTGTTTAGCCGGTTGCTGCTACATTAACTGGTAATGTGAGCCCAGGTGATGAAGGTCAGGTACATCATTGCGGCCCAGCCAACCATGCCTATGGACAAAAATACCCAGCCCATCAGCGCGCTTTCACCCGAATGTTCGATTTTAAGTATCGTAGGGGTAGCAGCGTAGAGTATGTACATGGACAGGCTCAATCCGATCATGCCGAAGATAGCCACGACAGCAAAATTCGGACTGAACAAAGCGAGTGAAGCCACCCAGAGCGGGGTGGGCGCAAGCGCGGCCAGGGTATAAGCCTCATGGAAATTAATTTTATGCTTGCGTAGCGGTATGCTGGCGTCAGTCAGATCTGGTATGTCATAGCGCGTCTGCGCGATCTTAGAAACTGCGTTGCCCAGCCATTGTATGCAGGCAGCCATGACAAAAGTCATCACGAGTTCGGTGACGAAAAAAACGGCGCTGATAAATGCAAGCTGATTTGAGTCTAGCGTTGAGAGCAAAACAATATGGTGATGGGTGCCTGCGTAGTACAACATGAATGGCGCAATAGCCGAAAACGGTAAAACATACATAGCGAACATGCCAAAAGCCGGCAGGATATGGTCAAACGCTCTGCGTCTTGATGGCTCGAAAGCAGCGGGTTGTGGCAGGTGGGGGGTATGAATCAGTTGCATAATTGCCTCCTAATCTCCAAGTTTGTGAATAAACGAGTGACAAGACGAATGAATGACAAATTGCTAACCCGATGACGTGTCGTCTTGTGAAGGTTTGTGAAACGCGACTGCTAAAGTTTGACCGTAATAGGATTTAAAAGTTCGTAGTGCAACGTAAATTAAGCGCAGTGAGTGTTTTTAATCAATCGTTATGTGAATTAGGATTTATGCGCGAAAATAGGCACTATCTAACTGTGCCGGAATAGCTATGTCAGACCTGGATCAACTTAAATTACGTATTCGCCAGTTCGCCGATGAGCGCGACTGGCAGCAATATCATTCTCCCAAAAACCTGGCGATGGCGCTGATTGTAGAAGCCGCCGAGCTGGTCGAGCATTTTCAGTGGCTAACCGAAGCGCAATCGCAAACGCTTGCGCCGGAAAAACTGGCGCAGGTCAGTGACGAGCTGGCAGATATCCAGATTTACCTGATTCGTATTGCCGATCAGCTCAAGGTGGACTTGCTTGAGGCCGTGGATAAAAAAATAGAGAAAAATGCCGTGAAATACCCGGCGGATAAGGTACGCGGCAGCGCGAAAAAATATAATGAATTATGAAGTAATTGTAATTGGCGCCGGTGCAGCCGGAATGATGTGTGCCGCACAGGCCGGTCAGCGTGGGCGGCGGGTGTTGCTGATCGATCATGCTGCCAAAATCGGCGAGCGTATCCGCATCTCCGGCGGCGGGCGGTGTAACTTCACCAATCGCGATATCAGCGCCGACAATTTCCTGTCGCAGAACCCGCATTTTGCGCGCTCGGCGCTGGCGCAATTCAGCCAGTTCGATTTCATCAAGCTGGTCGAGCGCTATCACATTGCCTATCACGAGAAAACACTGGGGCAGTTGTTTTGCGATGACTCCGCGCAGCAGATCATCGCCATGCTGCGGGCGGAGTGCGATCACGGCGCTGTGCAATGGGCGCAACCATGTAAGGTGCTGGGCGTTACCAAATCAGCTGAAGGCGGTTTTAGCGTGAGTACCGAAGAAGGTCAATTTACCTGCCAGTCGCTGGTCATTGCCAGCGGCGGTCTGGCGATACCACAATTAGGCGCTACCCCGTTCGGCTACCAGCTTGCTGAACAATTTGGCGTGCCTATTATTGCGCCGCAGCCGGCACTGGTGCCACTGGCACTGGCACCGGAAACGCTGGCGCCACTACAGAGCCTGGCCGGTGCCTCGCTGGACGTAGTCAGTCATTGTGCCGGGCAGAAGCCGAGCTTCCGCGAGTCCATGCTGATTACCCATCGCGGCCTGTCCGGTCCTGCGGTCCTGCAGATATCCAGTTACTGGCAGAACCAGAGTTACAAAAGCGGCAAAAAGCAGCCGGTCAGCATTAACCTGCTGCCCAATCTCGATGTCGGCGAGTGGCTGAATTCACATCGTCACAGCAAAGCGACTTTGGCTACGGTGCTTAGTGAACATCTGCCCAAGCGCTTCGCACAGGAATGGTGTGCGCTGCAGCATTGGGACAAGCCGCTGGTCGAACACAGCAACCGCGATATTGCCGCGATGCAGGCGGCGCTGGAGTCATGGGAACTGATGCCAGCCGGGACGCTGGGTTACGCCAAGGCCGAAGTTACGCTGGGCGGGGTAGATACCCGTGCTCTGTCCTCCAAGACCATGGAAGCCAAAGCGGTGCCGGGGCTGTATTTTATCGGTGAAGTGGTGGATGTGACTGGCTGGTTAGGCGGGTATAACTTCCAGTGGGCGTGGTCGTCGGGGTGGGTGGCGGGGCAATTTGTTTGATACTTTGCAGCGCAAATGCGATATCTGAATTAGGCAAGTGTCAGGTGATGAATGGGATTTCGATTGACGATGGAGCCTTGTTGGAGTGTCAAGTTTACCCACAGCATTGTCATGTATAATCGCTCATGCAGGAACCAATCTTCAGCCGAAAAGTGCATCGAAACGAATATGGGTATTTACCCATCACCACGGTCAGCGCACGTATATCACTTTCAGTGTGGGATGGTCATCCCACACTGGGGTAGCCATTGTTATGTGCATGCTGAATTATAAATCATGTACAAGACGTCAATTAAACTCTGACCTATAGAGTGGATTGGATTATGGTATTTCAGGAAATTAAAGCATGTCAAAGATAGAGCAAGAGCCACTTCACACCCCAAAGCAAAACCGAATACTTGCTGCTTTACACGCGCAGGACTATGAGCGTCTGTTACCTGAATTAAAACTCATTGAGATGCCGTTGGGGTGGACGATGTCTGAGTCTGGTGATCACGTAAATTTTCTGCACTTCCCAGTATCTGGCATAGTTTCACTGATTTACGAGCTGGAAAATGGGGCATCAAGCGAAATTGCCCTGGTTGGTAATGAGGGTATGGTTGGCATTTCCATTTTCATGGGGGGTGAAAGTATGCCGAGTAGCACAGTGGTACAGAGTGCTGGTTACGCATATCGTCTTAGCCGGAAAATCATGAAGCGAGAATTTGCCCTTGGGGGACAATTACAACACCTGGCATTGCTTTATACCCAGGCATTGATCAGTCAGACATCTCAAACTGCAGTGTGCAATCAACACCACTCGCTAGATCAGCAACTTTGCCGCTGGCTGTTAATGAGCTTAGATAGGTTGCATGAAAATAAGTTGGTGATTACGCAAGAGTTGATTGCGAGTTTGCTGGGTGTGCGTCGTGAGAGCATAACGGAAGCCGCTGGAAAATTACAAAAAGAAGGCGTAATCACGTACTCTCGTGGCCTTATTAAAGTGTTAAAGCGCTCCAAACTTGAAACAAAAGTATGCGAATGCTACGGGGTGGTCAAAAATGAGTATGAGCGTTTGCTTCCCTCCTCATGAGATATCGAGTAAATGTGTAATTAGAGAAAAAATGGGGTCGCCCATTACCCCTCATGAAAGCATGGGGTCGGGTCTAGCTTTATAGCATGTCTCTTGCGATGCCAGGCCGGGGTTGCCCGGCGGCAAGTCACTTTCTCTTGCTTGCCCAAGAGAAAGTAACCAAAGAGAATGGCACCCTACAGCCTCGCCCCTGCGGGGTACCTTCGTCTGAACCGTTCAGACGGGGGCTGCGCAACTCGCCCTGACAGCTTGCACACCCCGCAAGCTGTTGCGGAGCTCAAACAGTGCTCGCCTACCCCACCCGCCTGAACAGCCCAGCCGAAGCGATGCAGAAGGGGGTAAAAGCGTTAAGAGCGCGAAGTTACGCGCAAGCGCGTGGCTTTTTTGTTTGGTGTGCGGAAAGCACGGGGTCGGGTCTAGCTTTATAGCATGTCTCTTGCGATGGTAGGTCGGGGTTGCACGGCGGCAAGTTACTTGCCCAAGAGAAAGTAACCAAAGAGAACGGCACCCTGCCGCCTTGCCCCTGCGGGGTACCTTCGTCTGAACCGTTCAGACGGGGGCTGCGCAACTCGCCCTGACAGCTTGCACACCCCGCAAGCTGCTGCGGAGCTCAAACAGTGCTCGCCTACCCCTCCCGCCTGAACAGCCCAGCCGAAGCGATGCAGAAGGGGGTAAAAGCGTGGAGTTACGCGCAAGCGCGTTATTTTTTTGGTGTGGCGGTCTGTAGTGGTCTAATAATAAAAGACACCTCACTAGGTGGATAATTCACCTACTGAGAGGAAATTGCAATGACAGGACAAAGAGCAAAATACGACGCAGCGTTTAAGTTAGAGATAGCCAAAATGGTCGTAGACCAAGGCTTAACGGTATCGCAAGTCGTCAAAGATATGAGCGTAGGCGAAACGGCCGTCAGGCGCTGGGTAGAGCAATATCAGGCAGAACGGCTAGGGCAACCAGGTATAGGCTAGCCCCTGACCGCTGAACAACAACGTATCCGCCAGCTGGAACAAGAGAATCGTCGCTTGAAATCGGATAACGAACTATTAAAAAAAGTGTCAGCCTTCTTTGCCCGCGAGTTGAAATGAGCCACCAACTGGTGAATCACTGGCAAAGCAAGGCAACCGTCACTCAACTCTGTGACCTGCTCGACATCAGTCGTGCGGGTTACTATGCTGCCAAACACCGCAGCAAAGCTGCCCAGGTATGCGCTACCAGCACACACCTGCAAGCCGCTTTTAATGCCACTGGTAAATGTTACGGCAGTTGTCGATTAGTGGCCGCATTGCGTGCCAAATCTATCCACATAGGACGCTATAAAGCACGCCGTATCATGCGTGATCTGAACATCAAACCCATCTGGAAGCGCAAGTTCGTCAACACCACAGACAGCAAACACAACCTGCCTGTGGCAGATAACTTGCTGAACCGTGAGTTTAATCCCAGCGCACCCAATCGCGCCTGGGCATCGGACATTACCTATATCCGTACCCGTACGGGCTGGTTGTATCTGGCCGTGGTGATGGACTTGTATTCACGGCGCATCATCGGCTGGGCAATGGCACCGACCATGCCAGCAGAATTGGTGTGTCGTGCATTACGCATGGCTATCGCTTCACGCCAACCAGAACCAGGTGTCATCATGCATTCAGACCGAGGCAGTCAATATGCCAGCGGTGAGTATCAAGCGTTATTACAACAACATGGTTTGATTTGCAGTGTGAGTCGTAGGGGCAATTGTTGGGACAATGCAGCCATGGAACGCTTCTTCTTGAACTTGAAGATGGAGCGAGTCTGGCAAAGGGATTATGCAAATCAGATGGAGGCAACCAAGGACATCGTGGACTATATCGTTGGCTTTTATAACTGCCTGCGATTGCACTCCACGTTGGGTTACACCTCACCGATTCACTATGAGCAGGAAATGGCAGCTAAACAACCTAGTGCGGTGTCTGAAATTAGTTGACCACTACAGTCATGCTTTGTCGTTGTTGAGTTTTTTTCGTGCTTTTCGTGTCTTTCGTGGACCAGGCTTTTCAGCCACCGGTCATCGACATAAAGCGCATGATCTTGTTGGGCTGCTCGCGGAATTCATGGCGTTCCGGTTTGTGGGTGAGTGCCAGTCGAATCGCATCTTCGAGTTCGCTGTCAGTCACGCCGCCGCGTAATAGCGGGCGAAATTCAAATTTATCTTCCTGTCCCAGGCACAAGTACAGCGTGCCATCTACCGATAGTCTGACGCGGTTGCAGGTCTCGCAGAAGTGTTGCGAGATGGGGGTGATGAAGCCTACCGAGAAGGCACCGTCGGGTGTCGCCAGATAGCGCGCCGGGCCGGCGCCGTGGAAGGTGGCGTCGATCAGGCCGAACTGTTGGGCAAGGCGTGCTTTGACCGGCTGCAAGTCGAGATAGGCGCTATTGCGGCCAGTATCACCAATCGGCATGGTTTCGATCAGGCGCAGGGTAAAGCCTTGTTCTATGCAGAACGCCACCATGTCGTCGATTTCATCATCATTGGTGCCTTTCATCGCGACCATGTTGATTTTGATGGGGGCGAAGCCGGCCTGTTTGGCGTGTTGCAGGCCCGCCAGAATATCAGGCAGCGCATCGCGGCCAGTGATGGCCTGGATGCGTTCTGCACGCAGGGAGTCCAGACTGACATTGAGCCGGGATACGCCGGCCGCTTTTAGCGCTACGGCGTGCTTATCCAGCTGGGTAGCATTGGTGGAGAGCGACAGATCATTGATGCCGGGCAGGGCGGCGATGCGTTGCGCCAGTTGCGGCAGGTGGCGGCGTAACAGTGGCTCGCCGCCGGTCATGCGGATACGTTGCAGGCCCAGTCGGGCGAAGGCACCCAGCAGGCGTTCGACTTCATCGAATGTCAGCCAGTCAGCAGGCTCCTCAAAGCCGCGAAAATCTTCGGGCATGCAGTAAGTGCAGCGCAAGTCGCAGCGATCCGTGACGGAGAGGCGTAAGTATTCGATGCGACGACCGAATGAATCGGATAAACCTGGGGGGGTGGGCATGGTGTAAAATAAAGGGGGCGTTAAGCTATTTGGAATATAACCCTTTTTGAACTTTTAATCAAAGGCCATCGCAAATTATGCAGGGGAAAATCTGATGCAGGTATTCGGCTTCGCAGGCTGGAGCGGTAGCGGAAAAACCACGTTAATCGAGCAGTTAATTGCCTTGTTTGTGGCAGATGGCATACGCGTGGCGACGATCAAACACACCCATCATGATTTCGATCTCGATCATCCGGGCAAGGATAGCTGGCGTCACCGTGAGGCCGGTGCCACTGAGGTGTTGCTGGCATCGGGTCGGCGCTGGGCGCTGCTGCATGAATTGGGTGAGGCGCCTGAGCCTGATTTGGCAACGCTGCTGAGTAAGTTGGCTCCATGCGATGTGGTGCTGATTGAAGGTTGCAAATTTGCCGATGTGCCCAAACTGGAAGTGTATCGTGCTGCGTTGGGTAAGCCTGTCCTGCATGGCGCTGATAATGCGATAATTGCCGTGGTGACCGACTCGGCGGTGCAGACGGAGTTACCCTGTCTGGATTTGAACCAGCCGCAGCTAGTCTATGAATTTTTGAAAGCCAAGTGTTTATGAGTCAATACTACGGGCTTATCCCCGCAGCGGGCACCGGGTCACGCATGGGCGTGGACTTGCCCAAACAGTATCTGGATATCGCCGGCCATCCGATGATCTACTACGCAGTGCGTACCATGGCGTCATCGCCGCTGCTGGCGCGCGTGTATGTGGTGTTGGCTGACACGGATAGCTGGTGGAATGACTATGACTGGTCAGAATTTGGCGACAAATTGCAGGTGCTGCGCTGTGGTGGCCCTACCCGTGCAGATAGCGTGAGCAATGGTCTGGCGGCGATGCCAGTCGAGGCGCAGGACTGGGTGCTGGTGCATGATGCAGCCAGGCCGTGCCTGACGATGGCGATGATCGCAAAATTAATTACGGAAGTGGGCGAGACTGAGGTGGGCGGCTTGCTGGCGATTCCGGTTGCCGACACCTTGAAGCGGGCCGCAGGCCAGCATGTGAGCGCAACGGAGCCGCGTGAAAGCTTGTGGCAAGCGCAGACGCCGCAGATGTTCCGCCATGCCATGCTGCAACAGGCGCTGCATCAGGATAATGGCTTTGTACCTACCGATGAAGCCAGCGCGATAGAAGCGCTGGGCCATGCGCCATTATTGGTGGCGGCTGACAGCAGTAATTTCAAAGTAACTTACCCGAATGATTTGATGATGGCGCGGTTGATTTTAGAGAGAACAGGAACATGAGCACTATACGTATCGGTCACGGATTTGATGTGCATGCCTTTGCCACAGAGCGCAAGCTCGTCATTGGGGGGGTCACTATCCCGTATGAACTGGGTCTGGCCGGGCATTCCGATGCCGATGTGCTGTTGCACGCGATTTGCGATGCTTTACTAGGCGCGGCCGGACTGGGCGACATCGGCCGGCATTTCCCGGATACCGATGCGCGTTATCATGGCATTGACAGCCGCCGGCTGCTGCGCGAAGTTGGCAACCTGATTGCTGCGCAAGGCTATCAGCTGGGTAATCTGGACAGTACTATCATTGCGCAAGCGCCGAAAATGGCGCCGCATATCGCTACCATGCAAGCCAATATTGCAGAGGATCTTGGCGTGGCAGTGAGCGCGGTGAACGTGAAAGCGACCACCACGGAAAAACTGGGCTTTACCGGTCGCGGTGAAGGCATTGCCGCCGAGGCAGTGTGCATACTGAGTGCGCGTGCATGAGCAATCCGCAACCTACTCGTAACGCCACTTATATTGGTGGCCCGAAATCCCGGCGCAAGGCTTACGGCAGCAATCATCCGTTGGCAATTCCACGGGTGTCGCTGGCGACCGATCTGATCGAAGCCTATGGTGCGATGACCGAGGCTGAATTCATGCTGGCGCGCAAAGCGGCTGATTTTGAACTGGAGTGGTTTCATACGCCGGAATATGTGTCAGCATTCAAGCGTGCCGAGGCACTGGGCCGGGTGAGTAATCCGGTACGTCAGCGTCACCAGTTGGGCACGCTGGAAAATCCGTATTTCCCACAGTTTTTTACCATACCGGCTACAGCCACTGGAGCATCGATCCAGGCTGCCGAGGAAGTGATACGCGGTCGCATCGCTTTTAATCCGGCAGGTGGCATGCATCATGCGCGGCCGGATCAGGCCCATGGTTTCTGCTATTTCAATG
This sequence comes from Sulfuriferula thiophila, assembly GCF_003864975.1. Lineage (NCBI taxonomy): Bacteria > Pseudomonadati > Pseudomonadota > Betaproteobacteria > Nitrosomonadales > Sulfuricellaceae > Sulfuriferula > Sulfuriferula thiophila. The sequence continues at coordinate 446,182 of NZ_BHGL01000046.1, read as the reverse complement.
ACCCGGTGCTGGGCATATTGCGCCTGCGTCGTGAAGGCTGGCGGGTGCTGTATGTGGATATCGACGCCCACCACGGTGACGGGGTAGAGGCGGCATTTGTGCATGACCCTGAAGTATTCACGCTGTCGCTGCACATGGATAGCCGCTACGCCTATCCGTTCCAGGGTGGGCAGCTGAGCGATACCGCTTCAGCCGGCAATACCAGCCTGAATGTACCATTACCCAAGGGTACTCATGACGCTGAATACCGCTTGCTGTTTGATGCGGTGTGGCAGCCGGTGTTGGACAAGTTCCAGCCGGATGCTATCGTGCTGCAGGCCGGTACGGACATGATTTTTGCTGACCCGCTGGGCAAGCTCGGCATATCCACGCAAGGGTTTCTGGCGACTGCACAAACCATACTCGAAACCTGTCCGCAACATGCGGATGGCACGCCACGCTTGCTAGTTACTGGCGGAGGCGGGTATCATCCATTGGTTCTGGCGCGTGCGTGGGCAGGTTTATGGGCGCTGTTGTCCGGGCGTGAATTGCCTGAGACTTTGCCGCCAGTTGCTACCGCTGCATTACGCGCTGTCGACTGGGATATGGACGAGGACGAGCCACATTTCGAACAGTTATTCAGCTCGCGTGTTGATGCGCTGACCGATATGTCCGTCCGACCTGAAATCGCCGACCTGATTTTATCTATTCAACAACATCCTTTTTTACACACTCCATGACTACGACTCTGATTCCCGGCCATTGCACGATGATGGCGACCAAACAATATGTCACCAGTTTCGGCAAAGACTGTGCTGCCGGACATTACAGTGATTTTCTCAATGTGCATCTGCAACTGTCATCGATCGGGCTGGGTACTTTCCCCGGCGCACCGGTCGATGAGGTTGATGCGCAGTATGCCGATATTGTGACTGAGGCGCTGACGCATGGCCTTAACGTGATCGATACCGGCGCACATTATCGTTATGGCCGTTCTGCTGCCGCGGTAGGCGCAGGCGTACGTCGTGCCATTGAAGCGGGCGTAAAGCGCGAGCAGATGTTTCTGGTGTCCAAGGGTGGCTTTCTGAGTTTTCGTGATGGCCGTCCGGATGATCTGGCGGCATGGTTCAAAACCGAGGTGGTCGACAAAGGTCTGGGGCGAGTGGAAGACCTGACCCAGGCGCACTGTATCAGCCCGGAATATATCGGTTTTCAGCTGGAATTGTCGCGCCAGTTGATGGGGGTGGAAACGCTGGATGCATTCCTGATTGACCAGCCGGAAGTGCATATCCCGACCATCGGCAAGGATCAGCTGAACCGCAAGCTGGAAAAAGTATTCATGGTGCTGGAACAGGCTGTGAAGGATAAAAAACTGCGCTATTACGGTATCTCGACGTTTAATGGTTTCCGGGTAGAAACCGATGACCCGCTGTTTCAGTCGATTACATCGATGCAGGGCCATGCTGAGAAAGCTGCACGTGCCATCTGGAAAGATGACCAGGCCAAGCACCAGTTCAAAGTGGTGCAAATGCCGTTCAATCAGGTCATGCAGGAAGGGTTTACGCGCTTCAGTCAGACTACCGGACAGGGCAATATTGGTTCCACTATTCAGGCCGCGCATCAGCTCGGCGTTTATCTGATGGCCAGCCACACCATGTTCAAGGGGCATCTGGCCACGCAGGCGATGGATCCGGTGATCCAGACCATGCCGATGCTGAAGAACCATGCCCAGCGTGCGATCCAGTTTAACCGCTCAACGCCCGGCGTAGGGACTACACTGGTGGGTATCAGTACGCCGACGCACTTGCAGGATGCGCTGGATGTGGCGCACGTTGCGCCGCTGGAAAAAACCGTCTATCTCAAAATGTATCAGCGTACCGAGTAATTCAAGCAGGGGTTTGAACAGCGAGCAGTTGCTCAAACTCCTCCACACATAAGGCTGGCGCAAACAGGAAGCCCTGCAATTCATCGCAACCGGCGGCAAGCAGGAAAGCCTGTTGTGTGCCCGTTTCTACGCCTTCAGCAATGACTTTCAGGTTCAGTGCATGCGACAGATTGATGATAGCGGTGGCGATCGCCATGTCGCTTTCATCATCGGGGATGTCCTGTACAAACGAACGGTCGATTTTGAGCTTGTTCAACGGGAAGCGCTTGAGGTAATTCAGGCTGGAATAGCCTGTGCCGAAGTCATCAACCGATAAACTCACACCCAGTACCGATAAAGCTTGCAGCCGCTGCAGGGCGTCTTCGGCATCCCGGATCAGGATCGATTCGGTTAATTCCAGTTCCAGTTGTGCTGCGGGTAAACTGTATTCTTGCAGAGCCGCCGCGACGCTTTCGACGAAGCCGGTCTGCTGGAATTGCAGCGCCGATACGTTGATGGCGACCACTAGCTGTCTGTTCTGGCTATGCCATAACGAGGCCTGTTTGACGGCTTCGCGTAGCACCCAGTTACCAATCGGGACAATGACGCCGGTTTCTTCCGCTATGGGAATAAACTGCCCGGGGCTGATGTTGCCTAACTCATCATCTTGCCAGCGTATCAACGCCTCTGCACCGATGATCCGGCCGGTTTTGAGATCCACCTGTGGCTGGTAGTGCAGTCTGAATTGTTTATTTTCCAGGGCCTGGCGCATGGCGTAGTCAAGTTTCATGCGTGCCAGCAAGCCGATATTCATTTGTGGCTGATAGAAACGGAAATCCGAACGGCCGCGTTCCTTGACATGGTACATGGCACTGTCTGCATTTTTAATCAGGTCATCGTAGGTTTCGCCGTCTTCTGGATACAGTGCGATGCCGATGCTGCATGTGACAGTGAAATTGATTTCGTTGACGAAAAATGGCTGGGTCAGTGCATCAAGCACACGTTTGGCGCTGATTTCCACACCGCGCGCATCGGTTTGTTCGATCATTAATACGAATTCGTCACCACCCAGGCGCGAAGCCATATCTATTTCACGAATACAGCCTTTGAGCCGTTGCGCGACTTCAACCAGCACCTGGTCGCCAAACTGGTGACCGAGCGAATCATTAATCTTCTTGAAATGATCGAGGTCGAGGAACAGTATGGCAAATGAAGTCTGGTTGCGTTTCGCCAGATTAATGGTACGTTCGATTTGTTGCGTCAGTAACAGACGATTGGGTAAGCCGGTGAGTACATCGTTGTAAGCCAGTTCTTCAATCCGTTTTTTGGCAACGTGGGTCTCGGTCAGGTCTTTCAGAAAGCAAAGGTGATGGGTCGTTTTGTGGAACTGATCCTGTACCCTGACAACGGAGGCAACACACAGATAAGTCTCGCCATTTTTGTGACGGTTCCATAGTTCTGCTTCCCAATAACCCTGGTTATCAATCTGGGCCATCATTTCACTTAATTTATCATCATCGCAGTGAAGGAAAAATAAATCACACAATTTCAAGCCGAGTAACTCTGCCTGAGTGTACCCGGTTAGATTTTCACAACTCGGGTTGGCGGCGATAATCTGATGATGGGTGTCGGTAATGAAAATAGCATTCAGACTGGCTTCGAATACTTTGGATGCGAGTTGCAGGCGCGCTTCGTTGGCGACATGCTCGCTGATGTCGCGATAGGTGTAGACCTTGCCGATGGCTTGACCACGTGCATATTGCGGCAGTGATATGCATTCGAGAATACGCCCGGATTTTAAAGTCAGTGTTTCTGTGGACTGTACTAATCGGGCATTGCCGGATCTGGTTAAGGTGTTTTCAGTGCGAGTTGCGATGGATTGGTTAATCCATTCGTAAATGGCAGCATCATTCCGCTCGGTGAGCAAAGCTACGGGCATGTCCCATAAGCCGGCAAATGTCTGGTTGTAGGCGCGGATAGCGTGATTTAGGTCGGTTACCAGCAGGCCATCGGCTGAGGATTCCAGTGTGGCACGTAATTCGGCAATGAGCCTTTCCAGCTCTTTCTCTGCATTGCGCTGCTCGGTAACGTCGCGGATGGCGACAATGTATAACACGGCATTATCGCTACGAATTAATGTCACACGCCGCTGGACATGGAGGGAGGAGCCATCTTGGTGATTGAGCAGTGTTTCCGAGTGGATTTCGTTGCTTAAGCCCATGGCGACATCTTCCCAGAAAAACAGGTCTTCCGGGGTGCAGGCGAGGTCGATAACCGGTTTGCCGATTAACCAGTTGCGTTCAACGCCTATCATGTCAGCTGCAGGTTGATTGGCCGCAATGATGCACAAGTCGATAGGGTCGACCAGCCACACCGCATCGAGCATACCTTCTATGAATGCTAACCAGTTAGGGTTCATCATGATGCAGTTGGCGTGGTTTCGATGGCACGACCCCGCTCGAAGAAATAGCAAGCGCGTTTACGTGGTGACAGATAGTCAAATACCAGCTTTGGCAGTTGTAATGGTTTCAGACTGCGCTGGATGCCTATTTCCGGGTGCTCTTCCAAATCCACAATCAGTGCTTCGTCACTGGGGACCTGAGCGTCGTAGATGATGACTTTGGGTTTGAGCGGGCGCGACGAGTTCACGCTGATAACCAGCGCATAGCGTTGATCATTCAACTGGATCACAGAGCCTGGCGGATAAACCCCCATCATGTGCACAAAGCGTGAAATGGTGCCGGTGTTGAACTTGGTACGCATTTTGGCAAAAATGATGGCCAGCGCTTCATGGGGCGTAATTGACGCGCTCGGGTTGCTGGGATTGCACAGGTGGTCGTAGGTATTGATCAGGCTGACAATCTGGCTGGGAATGGGAATGTCTTTATCAGTGACATGCATCGGGTAACCACTGCCGTCAGCATACTCGTGATGCTGGGCAATGATCTGCTGGATATTGCTAGCACATCCCATTTTTTTTGCCAGCGTCAAACTGTGCGCCACATGGCTTTCATACAGGTTTTTTTCAGCCGGAGTGAAGTCCTTGTCATGCCAGCGGATACGGTCAGGCAGCATGATCTTGCCAACATCATGCAGTAACGCGGCTATGCCGATATCCTGTACTTGCTGGGTATCCAGACCACTTGATTTAGCGAGCAACATGGAAAGGATGGTGACGTTGAGCGAGTGCAGCAAGTTCTTTTCGCCGTGATTCTCGGATAACAGACGAATCGAAACTTCGTTTTGTCCGAGGAAATCAGTGATGAATTCCGAAATCAATTTTTCTGCGTTTTTCAGGCACGTTGCAGGTTGCTCGGCTACGTTATTGACAATGTCTTTGTATATCGCGATTGCTTCATTGAAGCGCCGGTCGCAGGACAATAATTGCGCATGTTGCTGTTTCAGTATGGCAATGCGCTGCTGCTTTTCATCCAGTTCAACGGGTATGGCAGATACGGTTTCAGTTGATGTGTTTTCTGAAGTATCTGGAACATCAGCAGCAATGTTGCTTTTTTCAGGTGAGTAACGTACTTGATGCACGCCCAGGGTACGTATGGTATCAATCTGCGACTGATGCTGAATTTTAAAGTGATTGAGTGGAAATGGATGCTGCATCCAGCCCAAATCCAGAAACACATAAAGCCCGATTTGCAAATCAGCAATATCAATTAACCGGGTATCGTCATTGTTCATTAGCAGTCTATAGCCACTTATTAGTTATTGCTCAATATCGTAACACGCTTATATTGCGGCTAAAGCCATTTTTTAAAATATTTTACCGCGTCGTCGACGTAAGTATATACGACCGGAATGATAAGCAGGCTGAGCAAGGTAGATGTGATCAAGCCGCCGATCACGGCAATGGCCATCGGCGCGCGGAAGCTGGGGTCAACCCCGAAGCCCATTGCAATCGGTAACATGCCTGCGCCCATCGCAATCGTGGTCATCAGGATAGGACGGGCACGTTTGCTACAGGCATCGACCAGTGCATCAAACCTGGCCATACTATGATCGCGGCGCGCAACGATGGCGTATTCGACCAGCAGGATGGAATTTTTGGTGACGATACCCATAAGCATGAGCAAGCCTATCAGCGACGGCATGGAAAAACTGCTGTGGGTGAGGTAAAGCGCAGCAAATGCTCCGCCAAATGCCAGCGGCAGCGCAGCCAGGATGGTGACCGGCTGGCTGAAATCATGGAACAGCAGCACCAGCACGAAATACACGCACAATACGCCGATAACCATGGCCAGCCCGAAACTGCCGAACAGTTCCTGCATACGTTCGGCATCACCCGAATCACTGCGGTATACGCCCGGCGGCAGATTGTTCATGCTGGGGAGTTTGCCGACTGCTTTGAACACATCGCCAAGTTGCTGGCCGTTGAGTTCGATATCGATAGTTACGTTGCGGTTACGGTCGAGGCGGTCGATTTGTGCAGGTCCGCTGCCTAGACTTAATTTAGCGACGGTGCCGAGCATGACATCGCCATTTTTGGCAGGTACCCCTAATTGCGCCAGAGCATCCAGATCCTGTCGCGTGCTGTCCGGTAAGCGGGTACGGATAGGAATCTGGCGCTCGGCGAGATTGAGTTTGGCCAGTGCCGTGCTGTAATCGCCGCTGGTTGCAATACGTAGCGTGTCGCCGATATCAGCCGTAGTGACGCCTAATTCTGCTGCGCGGGCAAAGTCAGGCTGGATCACGATTTCAGGGCGCAACAGGCTGGCCGATGAAGTGACATTGCCCAGGCCTTTCAGCGTGCGTATGTCGCGCACCACACGCTGAGCCGCATCGGCCAGGCTGGCCGGATCTTCGCCGGACAGCACTAGTTGCAGTTTTTCGCCGCTGTCGCCGCCGCCTACGGTCGAGCGAGCGCCGGGTAGCGCCTGCAAGCGCTGGCGGATCTCGGCTTCGATATCCTGTTGAGATAGTTGGCGCTGGTCGCGGTGGCTGAGGCTGACAGTCAACGTGGCTTTGCGCACATCGCTGCTGCCGCCCTGAGAGAACAGATCGCCTCCGCCGGAGCCGCCACCGATACTGGTGTAAATCTGTTTGATTTCCGGGATGCTCGTCAGTAATTGCCGCGCTGCTTCGGCGCTGGCGCGGGTGTCAGCCAGCTGGCTGCCGGGAGGTAATTCCAGGCTGACAAAGGTCTGTCCACGGTCGCCGGGCGGCACAAAGCCGGAGGGCAACAAGGGTATCAGGGCGATGGAGCTGATAAAGAATACGGCTGCGGCGAACGAGGTGCTCAGGCGATGGTGCAGGCACCATCTCACCCAGCCCAGATAACGCCGCATGAGCGCACTATCATGGGATTTGGGTGGTAATGGCTTGAGCATGTAGGCCGCCATCATCGGGGTCAGCAGACGTGCCACGACCAGCGAGGCCATCACTGCCAAGGCCGCGGTCCAGCCAAACTGCTTGAAAAACTTGCCGGCAACGCCCGCCATGAATGCCGTCGGCAGGAATACCGCGACCAAGGTGGCGGTGGTGGCCACCACCGCCAGGCCGATTTCATCTGCGGCTTCCAGCGCTGCCTGCATCGGGGATTTGCCCATACGCAAATGGCGCACGATGTTTTCAATCTCGACAATGGCGTCATCCACCAGGATGCCGACCACCAGCGCCAACGCCAGTAAGGTGACGGTGTTAAGTGAGAAGCCGAAATACTGCATGCCGATGAAGGTGGGAATCACGGATAGCGGCAATGCGGTAGCGGCCACCAGGGTTGCCCGCCAGTCACGCAGGAACCACCACACCACGAAAATGGCCAGCAGCGCGCCTTCATACAACAGGCCCATTGAGCCATCGTAAGAGTCCTGAACCGCAGCGACACCATCGAAAACTTCGGCAATCTGCAAATTAGGGTGCGTGCTACGTACGTTGGCAATGGCGGCGCGCACTTTGGCTGCAACAGCCACTTCACTGCTGCCTTTCATGCGCGTGACTTCAAAGCCGACGACTGGTTTACCGCTCAATAAGGCCAGGGTACGGCGTTCAGCATGAGTATCCTGCACGCTGGCGATCTGGTCCAGACGCAGACGGCGGCCATCGGCCAGCGGGATGGTGATTGCTGCCAGGTCTTCGGCAGATTTGACCGTGCCCAAAGTGCGGATGGATTGCTGAATATTGCCAACATCGCCACGTCCGCCGGAAGCTTCGACTTCGACGCGTTTGATCTGACGCGACACGTCTGTGGCCGTGACATGCAAGGCCGCAAGTTTGACCGGATCCAGAGTGATGCGGATTTCACGATCGACGCCGCCGACGCGCGAGACTTTGCCTACCCCCGGCACAGCCAGCAGCACTTTGGATAAATTGTTATCGACCAGCCACGACAGGTTTTCTTCGTCCATTTGCGCGGAGGATACGCTAAAGGTCAGAATAGGGCGGCCGGTGGTGGTGACTTTGCTGATGATCGGATCTTTGATATCGCCGGGCAGGTCGGCGCGAATACGGCTGATGGCATCGCGCACGTCGTTGACGGCTTCGCTGGTGTCCTTGTCCAGATCAAATTCGACGTAAGTCATTGAGCTGCCATCGGTGACGACTGAGCGGATATGTTTGACTCCACCCAGGCTAGCCAGCGAGTTTTCGATTTTACGCGTGACTTCTGTTTCCAGTTGCGCGGGGGAGGCGCCTTCCAGAGTGGTGGTAATGGTGACAACAGGGAGCTCAATGTCAGGAAAATCCTGTATGCCCATGCGGTGAAAGCTCAACAGGCCGACCAGTGTCAGCAGGATGAATAGCAGAATCGCCGGTATCGGCTGACGTATCGACCATGCGGAAACGTTCATTTGGCGCTGCCACTCACGGCAACTTTGACCAGGTCGCCATCGTTCAGGAAGCCGACACCATCGCTAATAATAGCGTCTTGCCCGGTGATGCCACTGAGTATTTCTACTTGATTGTCGCTGTGTTGCCCGGCTTTGATGCGCGTCAGCAGTGCATGTGCATCAGGACTCAAGCGGTACACATAACTGTAACCATCGCGCTCGGTGATGGCGCTGGCTGGCAAGCTCAAGCCGGCTGCGCTGCCGAGTTGGAATGATCCTTTGACGAACATGCCCGCGCGTGCAGCGGATCTGGCTGGCAGATCGACATAAACAATGCCGGTGCGGGTTTGCATGTCCAGACTGGGTGCAACGATACGCACTTTGCCGGTAATAGTTGCGCCATCCGGTAATTGGATGCGAGCTGCCTGTCCGGGGCGAATGCGGGTCAGTTGCTCCGCAGTCAGCTCGGCACGCCATTCCAGCCGGTTTTGCCGGATCAGGCTGAATAAGGACTGGCCGGCCTGAATGACGGCACCCACCGTAGCAGTGCGTGCAGAGATGACGCCATCATCAGGCGCGGTGATGCGGGCTTTCTGCAGGTTGAGCTGTTGCCGGTTTAATAGTGCGTTGGCGGCATCCAGACGGGCCTTGGCAGTGAGTGCTGCGGTTTTGTACTGGGCAATCTGTTGCGCGCTCATTGCGCCGGTGCCACTTAAGGCTTGCGCCCGTTCGGCATTGGTAGTGGCTTCCATCAAGGCGGCAGCGGCCTCGGCCTGACTGGCACGCTGCTGGGAGATGTCCGCCTGCAGGGTGTCGTCGCTGAATTGAGCGAGTACCTGGCCACGCTTGACCTGATCACCTACGTTGACATTGACACTGGCCAATTTCAGCCCGCCGGTTTCGGTGCCGATGCTGGCCTCCTGCCATGCAGCGATATTGCCATCAGCATGGATGGTAATGGGCCAGTTTTGCTGGCTGGCATGGGTAACCGTGACGGTAAGCGCGGGTTTGGCGGCTGCCGTTGCAGGCGCTGCCGGTTTTGGCTTGCGGCTGATAACGAGTGCCGCTACGGCAAGAATGGCTACAAGAACCAGTGTGATTTTGAGTGGTTTAGTCATGGTTGTTTATTATCTCGTACCCGCCGCCCATGGCTTTGTATAAGCTGATGCTGGCGGTAAGCTGGTCGCGTTGCAGTGTGGTTAACGTGTTTTCAGCGGTGATCAGGTTGCGTGCGCTGTCTTCGACTTCCAGCAGGCTGGTGGTGCCGGCTTGATAACGCTGGTTCATGGCCTGCCAGGCGGCTTTAAAGTCAGTCACGCTGGACTGCGCATCCAGCATGCGCTGGCGGGTGCTGTCGAGCCTGACCAGTGCCTGTTCGGTTTCTTTTACCGCATTACGCACTTTCAGCTCGTAACCCGCACGCGCTTCGTCATATTTGGCGAGCGCAAGCTGCGCATTGGCGCGGCGCTTGCCGGCATCGAACAGCGGGATAGTCAGGGCCGGGCCAAACGACCAGGTATCCGTCTGGCTACTGACGCCGTTGAGATTAAGCAGTGAAACGCCGATAGAGCCAGTCAGTGATAAGCGCAGATAGCGGTTGGCTTCAGCCAGCCCGGCATCCGCCATCGCAGCAGCCAGATCACGCTCGGCAGCGGCCAGGTCGGGGCGTTGGCGTAACAGGTCAGCAGGGACGCTGCTGATGTTGAGCAGGGGCGAGGTTGGCAACTGCGCATGGCGTGGTGCGAGTTGCTGGCGCAGGGTGGTTTCTTCTATACCAGTCAAGGCGACCAGCGCTTTGATGTTCAGTTCGCATTCGGCTTGCTGATTAAGCAGGCGGTTATGGGCATCGCTGGCATACGCCCGGGTGAGCGTGCTGTCGCTGGCCGGAAGAAATAGCTCAGTCACTTTAAGCTGGGTGAGCGCCGCAGTATGCTGGCGTGAATGCCAGTCGCGATCTGCGCTGTCAGTCGCTATTTCGCAGGCACGCAGGTTGAGATAGCTATTGGCAACTTCGGCGGCCAGGCTCACCCGCGCATCATGCCAGTCGGCCTGGCGAGCGGTAATGTGAGCAAGCGCTGATTCGCGGGCGCGGCGGCTGGCACCAAACAAGTCAATTTCCCATGCGGCATCCAGGCTGAGGCTGCTCGCAGTCTGCAGAAATACCTGGCTGCCAAACGGGTTGCTTTTGCTTCGCGTGGATTTGGCATTGAGGTCAACGCTGGGGTAGAGCGATGCTGCTGTGCTATCCCAACTGGCACGGGCCTGCTTGATGCGGGCGACCGCTTGGGTCAGGGTAGGGCTGGATTGTTCGGACGTCTGGATGAGTTGCGTGAGTGTCGGGTCATTAAAACTACCCCACCATTCAGTTAGTTGAGTCAGTTTGCCTTCATGTGGCAAGGGTGCCTGCCAGGTAGCCGATAGTTTCGGTTGCGGTGCCGTGTAGCGGGGGCCGACACTGCATGCAGATAATGTCGTCAGTAAGCCGGTTGCAATAACTAATCTGCTTAGATTCATGCTGGCATGGTCAGTAATTGCGGGAGGGTGTCGCGCCGCCACAGTTTTAATAAATCACTTCGTCGGGTTTGCCAGCTAATGGCATGTTGCTGTGTATAAGTGTTGATGCTGATAGCTGACAATTTACCCGATTTCAGTTGAGCGAGTAAGGGGCCGAACCAGTCTTTTTCCATCTGCAGGATCGCTTCGCGCCAGCCGAGATAGTCACCGTATTGCGCCGCGCCGCTTAAGGCATCCAGTAAAACCACTGCCGGCTGATCTATGCTGTCAGCCGTCCTGGGCAGGCTGTCGTTTGCTACGCCGGCAGCAAAAGCCAGGGCGCGGGCATCATTGTCATCGGCCAGCAGCTTGGCAGAGGTCGTTGCCTGCAGGGATGGCATCACGCCGCCTCCCCAGCACCACAGGCCGTTGACAGTCAGTTCGCCGCGCGCTTCACGCGCATCATTGACGGCAAGGCTGAAGAACAGCATTTGAATTTCGTTATATAAACGATGCCAGGCCAATGCCTCTGCGCCGCTGGGGAGGTAAGGATCAATATGCTGACCGGTGACTGCATTCACACTGTGAGTCGCCAGGGCGGGCGGGGTGTTCAGGCGCAAATACCAGCGATTGGGGCGTAGCGGGTAGAGCACGTAGCCATCGTCCTGGAAATGCTGATTAAAGGCTGCGGCAAACTGCTCTGCCTCGGTCTGGCTAAGGCTAAATGCACCGCTGTCGACCAGCATTAATTGATCTCGTGTCGCGCGCAAATGCACCGGGTCGGCGCGTAACCAGTAATACCCGGCAGGGTCGCCACCATCGGCCAGTAAAGTGACAGGCGCCATGGGCCAGTCGGTTTGCCGGACTACGCCAAAATGCTGGCATAAGCCTTCCTCAAGTCCGCCAGTTGTGTTGTTCTGAGTGCGACTGGCGCGCGCGAGTAAGGTTTTGAGTGCCGGTAAGGGCAAGTCGCTCAATAGCGCGGCGTTCATTTCCGGTGTGGGAATGAGGTAGGGGATAAGCAGGCTGATATTCATAACCGCAGTTTATCATCGACTGATAATCGGAGTGGAAGGTGATTTTATTAGTTATGAAGGTGAGCTTAGTATTTGATTACCATTGATATGGCTGGGTTAGCCATGTAGCCTGAATCGGCAGCCGATAAACTATAAGTAAATAATGAGGAGGGCGTTATGAATCGTCGAAGATTTGTACAGGTTTTATTGGGCACATCTTTGCTATCCAGTTATGCTGCTCAGGCATTAATGCTGGAGGGGAACGGGGATTTTATCATGGCTATTTTCCCGGGGACTGGGGCCAAGGATATCGATTCCCGGCTGTTTGCGGATTATACCCATCCATTGACAGCGGCACTTGCTGCGAAAGTGGGGCATAAAGTTTATGCCGAGTCGTACCGTAGCTTTTCTTTAATTAAAAATGTAATTGATAATGGTCGGGCCGATTTGTTACTGGTTCCACCAACGCTGGCAGTTGTTGCCATGCAGCATGGATATGAACCCGTAGTGCGTTCCAAGGATTATTTAAGCGGTGTGATGATTAAACGCAAAGGTGAAACGGTTAAGCGTATTGCGATGACGGGGGCAGATTCCTGGCCGGGCCTGATGGGGCGTTATTTACTTGCAGAGCGCAAACTCGGCCCGTCATCGATGATAGAGTCCGTTAAAAATCAGGAAGCGGTAGTGTTTTTGCTTGAACAAAAAGCTGTACAAGCGGGCGTGCTGGCAACCTATAAAGCGAATGCCATGATCGCGACCGGTCAATATGAGGCTTGGTATCCGCTCACCAGCACGCCTGGATTTACGCTGCTGTTGCATAATAAACTGATGGCGAAATATGCAGAGCCGGTCAGTCAGACCATGTTGTCTCTTTCCGCGCCGGCTATTGATGGTTTACAAACTTTGATTCCCGCTACAATCAAGCAATTTGTACCCTGCGGCAGGCAGGATTATGAAATTTTGAAAAAAATAGTCGCTGCGACTTAATTGCCATATTGGCCAACTGGGCGCGGTGCATACGCACAGGAATTTTTATGAATAGACGTTTATTTTTGCAAACATTGATTGGGGCAACTGTGGTTGCTAATCAATCTGCTCAGGCCTTGTTGTTATCAGGGCAAGGGGATTTGATTGTCTCCATTTACCCTGGAACCGGGGCTGCCGAGATTGATTTGCATTTGTTCAAAACGTTTACACAACCACTCTCTACAGCTTTGAGCAACAAACTTGGTAAAAAAGTCTACACCGAACCTTACCGCAATTTTTCGCTGATCAATAACGCAATTAAAGATAATCGCACCGATGTATTGTTTGTTCCCCCGATTGTTGCCATACATGCAATGCAATATGGTTATCAGCCTCTGGTGCGCGTCAAGGATTTGGCAACCGGTGTGCTGGTTAAACGCAAAGGGCAGCATGTGACGCGTATAGGTATCACCGAGCCGGATTCATGGCTAGGTGCCATGGGGCGCAATGTGATTGCCGAGCATCAGCTGGGTACGCCTGCGATGCTGGAAACGGTAAAAACGCAGGATGCGGTTGTTTATTTGCTGGAACAAAAAGCGGTGCAAGCCGGAGTGCTGCGTACCGAAAAAGCGAGCAAGCTGATAGCGACCGGTGAGTATGAAGCCTGGGATCCTTTACCGGTATCCCCTGATTTTACGGTGCTGATCCATCAGAAATTAGCTGCAAATTATGCCGAGACTGTGCGGCAAACCATGCTGACGCTGCCTGCTGCTGTGACTAGCAGCCTGCAGGAAGCGATACACGTGCCGATTAAACAGTTTGTGACGTGTAGCAAACAGGATTATGCGGTTCTGGCAAAGGCAATCGGGGAAAAATTGCCGGCGTAGTGGCTGGTTACTGGATACGCATCGACAGGTCTACTGCACTGATATGTTTCGTTATCGCACCGCTGGAGATGCGGTCTACACCGGTTTCTGCAATGGCGCGCAGGCTGTCGAGGCCAACGCCGCCAGAGGCTTCGAGTACTGCGCGCCCCTGAGTTAAAGCGACCGCAGCACGCAGTTGTTTCAAATCAAAATTATCCAATAGTATCAGCTTGGCTCCCGCCTGCAGGGCTTGCTCCAGTTCGGACAGGTTTTCCACTTCAATTTGCACCGGAACAACAGCGTTGCGTGTGGCCTGGAGCACAGCAGCAATACCGCCGGCTGCGGCAATGTGGTTTTCCTTGATGAGGATGCCGTCATACAGGCCAATGCGTTGATTGGCGCCACCACCCACGGTAACCGCATATTTTTGTGCAAGGCGCAGCCCGGGCAGGGTTTTTCGCGTGTCCATCACCACGGCTTGAGTGCCTTTGATGGCTTCGGCATAACGGTGTGCGGCAGTTGCGGTAGCGGAGAGTGTCTGCAGGAAATTCAATCCGGTGCGTTCCGCGGTTAACAGTGCGCGCGCGTTACCCTTCACTTCACAAAGCATTTGATCGACACCGATACATTGACCGTCCTGAGTGTACCAGTCGATTTTTACTTCCGGATCAAGCTGTCGGAAACAGGCTTCAAACCATGCCTGTCCACAGAAAATCGCTTTCTCGCGACAAATCACATAAGCGCTGGCCTGGTGGTCGGCGGGTATCAGTTGTGCCGTAAGGTCGCCGCTGCCGATGTCTTCACGTAATGCTGCTGCTACATTGGTTTCAATTGCGAGTGCGAGTAATGCTGAATCAATCATGGCTTGCGTTGCGTAAATTAGTATCTGCTTATTGTGCAGGCACAGGCTGATTCATGCAACTAAAAGCGCATCATATAAATTTAAGACATACAGGGTTGAAATAAACTGCAAGCGCCTCATCTATCGTCTATATTGATATTTTACCAGGGGGTAATGATGCGTATTGATAAGTTAACAACCCAGTTTCAACAGGCTTTGGCTGATGCGCAAAGCCTTGCTATCGGTCAGGACAACCAATTCATAGAGCCCGTGCATTTAATGGCGGCGCTGATCGACAACGCCGAAGGCGGCACCACGTCACTGTTATCGCGTGCCGGTGGCAATGTGCGCGCATTGCGCACGGCATTGCAAACTGCCATTGAGCGCTTGCCTAAAGTGGAAGGTCATGGCGGCGAAGTGCAGGTGTCGCGTGATTTGACCAACTTGCTTAACGTGACTGACAAAGAAGCGCAGAAGCGCGGTGATCAATTTATTGCCAGCGAACTGTTTCTGTTGGCAGCATGTGACGACAAAGGCGAGGTTGGTCGTGCGCTGAAGCAGCATGGTGTGACCAAGCTGGCGCTGGATGCGGCGATTACACAAGTGCGCGGCGGCGAGAATGTGAACAGCGCGGAAGCCGAAGGCCAGCGCGAGGCATTGAACAAATATACGCTTGATCTGACCGAGCGTGCCCGTATGGGTAAGCTCGACCCGGTGATCGGGCGTGATGATGAAATCCGCCGCACTATACAGGTGCTACAGCGCCGCAGTAAAAACAACCCGGTGCTGATCGGTGAGCCGGGTGTGGGCAAGACCGCGATTGTGGAAGGTCTGGCCCAGCGTATTGTCAATGGCGAAGTGCCGGAAACGCTGAAGAACAAACGTGTGCTGGTGCTGGATATGGCGATGCTGCTGGCCGGTGCCAAATACCGTGGCGATTTTGAGGAACGGCTGAAAGCAGTGCTGAAAGAAGTTTCGCAAGATGAAGGCCGCATCATCCTGTTTATCGATGAATTGCATACCATGGTCGGTGCCGGTAAAACCGAAGGCTCGATGGATGCCGGCAACATGCTCAAGCCTGCATTGGCGCGGGGCGAGCTGCATCTGGTGGGGGCAACCACGCTGGACGAATATCGCAAGTACGTGGAAAAAGATGCTGCATTGGAGCGCCGCTTCCAGAAGGTGCAGATCGATGAACCTAGCGTGGAAGATACCATTGCAATCTTGCGCGGTCTGCAGGAGAAATACGAAGTTCACCATGGGGTGGATATTACCGACCCGGCTATCGTCGCCGCAGCCGAGTTGAGTCATCGCTATATCACTGACCGCTTTTTGCCGGATAAGGCGATTGATCTTATCGATGAAGCCGCTTCCAAAGTGCGTATGGAAATTGACTCCAAGCCGGAGTCTATGGATAAGCTAGACCGTCGTCTGATTCAGCTTAAGATCGAGCGCGAATCGGTGAAGAAGGAAAAAGACGAAGCCTCGCAGAAACGTCTGGGCCTGCTGGAAGAAGAAATTGCCAAACTGGAACGCGAGTACGCTGATCTGGAGGAAATCTGGAAAGCGGAAAAAGCCATGGTGGCGGGTACCCAGCACATCAAGGAACAGCTTGATCAGGCGCGGGTCGATATGGAAGAAGCCAAGCGCGAAGGCAACTGGCAGAAAATGTCGGAAATCCAGTATGGTCGTGTGCCGGAACTGGAAGCTCAATTGCATCAGGCGCAAGCCGCCGAGAATGCCGAGCAGGCTACGCCGAACCGTTTGTTGCGCACGCAGGTCGGCGCGGAAGAAATCGCCGAGGTGGTATCGCGTGCAACGGGTATTCCTGTTTCCAAAATGATGGAAGGCGAACGCGACAAGCTGTTGCAAATGGAAGTGGCATTGCATGACCGCGTGGTGGGGCAGGATGAAGCGGTACGTCTGGTGTCGGATGCAATTCGTCGTTCGCGTTCCGGCCTTGGCGATCCGGGTCGGCCATACGGTTCGTTCCTGTTCCTGGGGCCGACCGGTGTGGGTAAAACCGAGCTGTGTAAAGCGCTGGCCGGCTTCCTGTTCGATTCGGAAGATCATTTGGTGCGTATCGACATGAGTGAATTCATGGAGAAGCATTCCGTATCACGCCTGATCGGCGCGCCACCGGGCTATGTTGGCTACGAAGAGGGCGGTACCCTGACAGAAGCGGTGCGGCGCAAGCCTTACAGCGTGATCCTGCTGGATGAAGTGGAAAAAGCGCATCCGGACGTGTTTAACGTGCTGCTGCAAGTGCTGGATGACGGACGTCTGACCGACGGCCAGGGGCGCACGGTGGATTTCAAGAATACCGTGATTGTGATGACTTCGAACCTGGGTTCGCAGATGATCCAGCAGATGAGCGGCGACCCGTATCAGGCGGTGAAAGACGCCGTGATGACTGAGGTGAAAACCTACTTCCGTCCGGAGTTTATCAACCGTATCGATGAAGTAGTGGTATTCCATGCGCTGGGCGGTGCTCATATCCGTTCCATTGCCAAGATACAGCTGCAATATCTGGCCAAACGCCTGGCGGCAATGGGCATGGGCTTCGAGATCAGCGATGCGGCACTGGATGAAATTGCGACTGTGGGTTTCGATCCGGTGTTTGGTGCACGGCCTCTGAAACGGGCCATTCAGTCGCAACTGGAAAATCCGTTGTCCAAAGAGATACTGTCCGGGCATTTTGCAGAAAAAGACACTGTGCACGTGGATTATCGTAATGATGTGATGGTGTTTACCAAGTAAGTAAAATCGGTTGTTTTGCCAATCGGACTTTAATTACCGCAGTAAATGAAAAAAGGAACGCTATGTTAGCGTTCCTTTTTTTGTGGGTAGTCCACTTATACGAATGATGAATTTCAGTATAAATGGATAAATTCCAGTATATTGGCTAAGTGCAAAACAGTGATTGGCTGGAACGCATGTTATCCCCGTTAAATTCGAGAAGTGAGTCTCGCTATGCGCCTTAACTATTTATTGCTGTGTCTGCCATTGCTGTTGCCTGTGCATAGCCAGGCGCATGAGTTGCAGGCATGCGCGTCAACGATGGGCGAGTTGAAGCTGATGCTCGGCGAGCAGGTTTTTCCGCTGAAATGGGAAGAGACCTCCATGGATGACGGCAAGCCGCTGGTGGTTTCAATTGTTGAAAATAACGGCGCGCTTTATATTGAATTCATTAAAACCAGAGAGGGTCTCTGGGCTGAAAGCGCGGGCGTTATTTGCAAGGCTGGTGCCAATCTGGAAACCCGTTTTACCGGGGAGCAGATACGCCTTGGGCCAGCAGCCAACTGGGTGTTGCGCTATGCCTTAAGAAATGGCGGCAAGTTCACCATGACCAAGCTGGAAACGGGGCAGCTACGCATAGCGACCAGCGGCTGGAGTGGCGTTTTTGCACCCCGGGTAAAGTAATTGTTGCTTGCCAGTAGCGCCAAGCTGGGGCTTCAATCCCCAATGTTGGCGCGGAGGCTGGGTCTGATGGTGTTAAGCAAAACGCGCATGCAGATAACGAATGATTTCTGAAGACTCATACATCCACTGAACATTTCCGTGTTCATCTGTAATTCTCAAACAAGGCACTGTAACCCGACCACCACCCTGCAATAACGCTTCGCGGTTTTGCTGTTGATTTTGCGTATCCAGCAGCAGGATATTCAGCGATAAACGGCTCAGCTCGCGTCGGACCTTGATGCAGAATGGGCAGGTCTTGAACTGGTAAAGCGCCAGATCTTTGCATTGCTGATCGACACGTTGCTGCGCTTCCGGTTGGCGACTGACACCTTTGGGCGTGGTCATTTTTTCCCAAACCAGCATGAAGGGGATCAGCACGATTCGCAACGATTTGAAGAAAATTCTAAAGAAACATTTCATTAGGCATACTCACGTTATTTTTAGTCAAAAAAGGGGTCATTGGATACGTCGGTTCCGGCAGTCTGGACAGAAAACTACAGGTTTAGGCGGCCAGCAGTCATGTACGAACGCTATGATACACATCTTTTTTGGCATTTAACTTTCTTGTAACGATGATTGGGCTGACCGTTATATCCGTATTTTAGTCCCTGTTTGCTTACGAAAACCTAACGTTAACAATCAGCGCTTTTTGACTGCAGATGCTGTAGCTTCGTTTTGCAGGCTATTCTCCACGTATTAATAGTACCGGAACGCTGGCCATGCGCACTATGTCCTCCGCTACGCTGCCAAGCAGCAGGTGCGCAAAACCACGGCGTCCATGGGTGCCGAGTACAATCAGATCTGCCGGCCATTTTTTGGCGTCATCCACCACTTCCGTAGCGATTCGCGTAACGCCTGCCGTTTCTAACAGCGCGGTTTCTGCCGACACGCCGGATTTTTCGACATGCGCCTGCACCTGCTGCAGTAACTTAATGCCACTCTGACGCAGCGTGTCCATTACTTCGGGCATATACGTCATGCCGCCGTTGTCGATATCTATCATGGCAGTGTCAACAACATGGAGTAAACGCAGCGTCGACTTGTGTACTTGCGCAAGACGTATGGCTTCATTAACTGCTTTAGTGGATGTCGCGCTGCCATCAATGGCAACCAGTATGTGTTTGTACATGCTTATCTCCTGCTGCGTTTGAATGCTGTATTGAGTCTAGCATGTGTAACGGGGTACGCAATCCATGTTTGATTAAATCAGTGCTTCCCTAAATGAGGCTGGCGACGATGTTGATGCTTAAGGCGAGTATGACCATATTGAATGCAAATGAAAGCAGACCATGCATCAGGGCCAGGCGACGCATGATACGTGAGGTAACGGCGACATCGGAAACTTGAGACGTCATGCCGATGATGAAGGAGAAATAGGCGAAATCCAGGTAATCAGGTTCGTTGCCACCGGGGAAGTTCAGCCCGCCAATTTCCTTGCTATTGTTGGGGCCGCCACTGACATAGTAGCGATGGGCGTAGTGAAAGGCGAAACGCGTATGGATGAGTAGCCAGGATGCTATTAATGCCAGGATTGATAAGCCTATGTGCACTGCTTTATCCAGCGGACCGGTATTGGTTTCGGTTTTGAACAGGAAAATCAGTGCCATCAGGCTGGCCAGCGCTGCTAACGATACCAGCCACAAAATAGCTGTGCTGCTTTGGCGTTTATCATGGGTACTGCGTTTGGTGGCTTTGGCATCTGCGCCGGACATGGTCAGCCAGGCCAGCAACAGACTGACGCTGGCGCCCATATCCCAGCTGGCAATCAGGCGCGTGTCAGTCAGTATGCTGCCAGGCAGACCCAGCATCACTGCGGCCCCGGCAATTATTGCTATGCTGAGGCGCTGGTGGTCGCTGAGTTGGCCGAGGACAGTCATTAGTCAGTGACAGGCTGCAGGGCGCTGATGCCACCCATGTAAGGGCGCAGCACTTCGGGGATGGTGACTGATCCATCGGCTTGCTGATAATTTTCCAGTATGGCGACCAGGGTACGGCCCACGGCGAGTCCGGAACCATTGATGCTGTGCATCAGCTCAGGCTTGCCATTTTCACCACGGAAGCGGGCCTGCATGCGGCGGGTCTGGAATGCCTCGAAATTGCTACAGGACGAAATCTCGCGATAGGTGTTTTGCGCAGGCAGCCAGACTTCCAGATCGTAAGTTTTAGCTGCGGAGAAGCCCATGTCTTTGGTGCATAGCGCCATTTTGCGGTACGGCAGACCCAGCGCTTGTAATATGGCTTCAGCATGGCCAGTCAGGGCTTCCAGCGCGGCATAGCTCTGATCGGGCTCGACCAGTTGCACTAGTTCGACTTTGTCGAATTGATGCTGGCGGATCATGCCGCGGGTATCGCGGCCATAAGCGCCAGCCTCGGAGCGGAAACACGGAGTGTGGGCGACGAATTTGAGCGGCAGCTGTTCACGTGGCACGATTTCACCACGCACCATGTTGGTGACCGGCACTTCGGCAGTCGGGATCAGGTAGAGCTGTTCGGCATCGGTACGCGGTACATGGAACAGATCTTCCTCAAATTTGGGTAGCTGCCCGGTGCCGCGCATGGATTCGGCATTGACCAGGTAGGGTACATACACTTCGGTGTACTCATGCGTATCGGTATGGGTGTTGAGCATGAATTGCGCCAGCGCACGGTGCAGCTTGGCCAGGCCGCCGCGCAATAGCATGAATCTGGAGCCGGCAATCTTGCTGGCGGTTTCAAAATCCAGCCCCAGTTTTTCACCGAGATCGACGTGATCCTTGATAGTGAAATCGAAGTTGCGCGGGGTGCCGACGCGGCTCATTTCCACGTTGTCTTCTTCCGATTTGCCGATGGCGACCGACTCATGCGGCAGATTGGGGATGCTCATCAGCAAGGCATTCAGCGGTGCCTGTAATGCTGCCAGTGCAGTCTCGGCGGCCTTGAGCTCGTCACCCAGATGGGCGACTTCGGCCATGATTGCGCTGGTGTCTTCGCCTTTGGATTTGGCAATACCGATCTGTTTGGAAGTGGCGTTGCGCTTGGCTTGCAGCTCCTGGGTCAGGGTCTGTATGGTTTTGCGCTCGGCTTCGAGGCGGGCGAATTCGGCGGTATCAAGCTCGAAGCCGCGGCTGGATAAACGTGTGGCGACACTGGCCAGGTCGTTGCGAAGAAGTTGAATGTCTAGCATGGTGTTTCCTGTGTGTTAATGAGCACGACCGGTGGCGCGTGCGTAGTAAATAGCCGCTAAGAAAAAAGTGACAGTCAGGGCGACTTCTATCATCGCCAGTATTTGCGACAAGCCATGATCAGACCATGAGCGTACTGCACCCTCGGTGAAATAGATCAATATCATCATTGATGACCATTGGTAGGTATAACGCTTGCCGCGCAGGATGCCGAATAAAGGCACCATTAATGGCAATACCTTGAAGATGAGCGCGGAGCCACCCGGTTGTAGTGGCGCCAGCCAGCCTTCCCAAGCCACTGACAGGAAGATCAGGCCGATGAGACTGGCAATGCTGATATTTTGTAACAAGTTAGTGCTGATGCGATTCATGTACGGCTTTCTGTAGAAACGGCGAGTTTAAGGGCGGTACTGGCCAGACGCTTACCGAGCGCAAAAGCCAGTTTACGTTCGGCATCGGTGAGTTGTGTGCTGCTGTTGCTACCGCTGACGTGGCTGGCACCATAAGGTGTGCCGCCACTTACGGTATTGGTGAGCTCGGCTTCGGTGTAAGGGATGCCCACCAGCAGCATGCCATGATGCAGCAATGGCAGCATCATCGACAGTAATGTGCTTTCCTGGCCGCCATGCATGGTGGTGGTGGAGGTGAATACGGCCGCAGGTTTGCCGGCCAGCGCACCTTGCATCCATAACGCCGCAGTGCCATCCAGAAAGTATTTCATCGGCGCGGCCATATTGCCGAAGCGTGTCGGGCTGCCGAGTGCCAGACCGATGCATTCTTTCAGGTCGGCAAGTTCGACATACGGTGCGCCGGCATCCGGAACCGGTGGCGTGGCGATCTGGGTCACCGTGGCAACTTTGGGTACGGTGCGCAGGCGCGCTTGTGCACCCGGCACGGATTCGATGCCGTGCGCAATCGCCTGAGCGAGCGCCTGGGTGGAGCCATGCTGGCTGTAGTAGAGGACGAGAATGTCGTGCATGATTTCTATTTGCTGAATAAGTGGCAAGATTATAACGCGAGACGGGATGATTCTGGCGATTGCGAGGTTTATCCATTAAACTCAGGACTATGAATACTCATATCAAGCGTCTTTATTATTTCCTGCTGCTGGTTGCCAAACGCTTTATGGCGGATGGTTCCAATCAGACCGCCGCCAGTCTGACCTACACTTCATTGCTGGCCATCGTGCCGCTGATCACGATAGGTTTGACCATTTTTTCTGCTTTTCCTGCTTTCACCGAAATCTCGACCAGTCTGAAGGTTTTTCTGCTGAACAATATGGTGCCGGAAGCGGCGGGTAAGGTGATTACGGTTTATATGTTCCAGTTTTCCGAGAATGCAGGCAAGCTGACGGCGATTGGCACGGTGTTGCTGGCGGTCACGGCATTCATGCTGATGCAGACAATCGAGCATGCGCTGAATCGCATCTGGCATGTGCAGCGAGTGCGCCCTATGGCGCAGCGTTTTCTGGTGTACTGGTCAATATTGACGCTTGGGCCCTTACTGATCGGCGCCAGCTTGTATGTGACGTCGTATTTGACTAGTCTGACGTTTGGTTTGGGGCATCAGCAATATGGATTAAGTTTATTCGTATTGAAACTGATGCCGGTATTGCTGACGGTAATGGCGATGTCCTTGTTGTATTTGCTGGTGCCAAATCGTTACGTGCCAGCGCACCATGCATGGATAGGCGGGCTGGTGGCCGGCTTGGGCTTTGAGGCGATGAAGCTGCTGTTTTCGGTGTATATCAGTCATTTTCCTTCATACACACTGGTGTACGGCACCTTTGCTGCGTTACCAGTGTTTCTGTTGTGGATTTATTTGTCATGGATGACCGTGTTGGTGGGCGCAACCGTGACAGCGACCCTGCCATATTATCGCGCACCTCATGAAGCCGGTGTTCAGGCACCCGGCAGTCTGTTTTATATGGCGTTAACGATATTGAAACAGCTTGCAATGGCACAGCAGCAGGGGGAGGTGCTGACGATTAAGCAATTGGCGATCAGAATCGAGCGCGCTAGCTGGGAGCAGCTGGAAGAAGTGCTAGGGCAACTGGTGGATGCGCGCTGGGTGTTGCGTTCGGGTAAGGGTTGGGCGTTGGCGAAGCAGCCAGAATATATTTTGGTGCGTGAAGTGTTTGAGCGGCTGGTGTTCCAGCCTGATCAACAGGCGGCAGTGCTGAAGGTATTGGTGGCGCAGCCGGATATGACGCTGAATCAATGGCAGTTTGAATGATTTACTTTATCGACGGTGAATTCGAACAGATCAAATGACTGGGTTTGTAATACCAGTTTGCCCGGTACGATGGAGTGTGTGCCGTCGGTGATCAGGTCCATGTGTACGTTTTTCATGTATATGCCGTGGGGGGTGAGTAGTATATTGCCTTGTTTCAATGCTGAATTTTCAGGGAAAAGCATACCCGGTTGAACATTTTTAATGGCTGAGAACGGATTGCAAACGGAAACAGCGTGAGCATGTGGCGGCAACAACTGGACACCTATTGCAATAGCGCCGATATCCACATTCTTGATCCATTTAATCACGCATAAATTCCACGGTTCATCCGTTTTCTCACGCATCGCAATCAGCTCGCCTACTTTGATATGCGTCGGCGTGGCACCTGTGGTACGAAGAGAGTGCCCTTGTGCGCTGTTATTCACCGCTTGCCATTGACTGACGAAATAATTACGACTGGTATTTTCAGGCGCAGTAAAGCTGGCTGCGGTAATGTCGATCGGCTTGTCATCATTACCCACGGTGGTATTCAGCAGCGCATGAATCGTGCGCAAGCCATGATTCACTTCGATATTGTTCTGCGTATTACTGCGCCGGTTAAAGCGTCGCAAGTGCGGTATGCCCCAGCTATGGATCAGACGGCTGAGTAAATTCCGGTAACCGGCCTCGGATGCGATTTCAGTGAGTGCCAGTGACGCTGGTAATGAACCTGCTTCAAGCTTGGCTAGCAGGAAGAGCATATGTTCAATCAGGTTATGTGTGTTAAAAAAACACACTGATGAATTAGCTGTTCTGGTTTCAAGGCGGGTAGTGATGTGCGGCGGCGCATCCTCCGCCAGATTCAATGTGAAAATATTGGCGTTGGTATTGGCTGTATGGGTCGTTTCAATTTCGCACAGTAATGCGTATTCCCGGGTTAGTTCGATGACATGCGATAATTCACCCTGCATCAGATGGTATGGGTCAGCCAGCGCAATCAATAATATTTGCTGGTATGCATGGATGACCGTAGTGGGCGCGTCTTCACTGATAATGGTGTGAGTTGCCCCTGTCTCGTGCGCATACATGTATGTCTGGTGTATTTCCAGCCATAAGCCGACAGGTACGGGAGCATACATTTCATAGCATAATTCCAGTATGCGATGCTGGATTAACAGGAGCTGATAGATGACAGGAGTCGCATCAGGTTTGCTGCGGAAGTTAAGCAGACTGGTGCTGTTATCCATCAATACCAGCTTGTAGCCATGGCCTAATTCCAGTAATAATTCCCGGGCCAGGCGGGTATGGGCGTCCGCTTTTGCGGAGAGCGGCAACATGCTGCCAGAGAGTTGCCGTTGCAGCATGGTGACCTGAGTCTGGATGGTTTGCCAATACAAGGCCAGCAGTTTTAATCGGGTGTCACTGGATAAAGGCTGGCGATTGAGTGCTGCTAGAGATGATAATATGCTGCTAGAAGCGGTGTGCGGATCGCTCAGGTGCAGTTGTTCAAGCCAAGTCTGTAAATGCTTGGGGCGCATTTCGGTAGGGTGCGCAAGCTGTGTGTCCTGGGCAGGTATCGTGAACCTTGGCGTCATGATGAGCACTTCGTTTCATTATTATTTGAGATAGAGTGTATGACTTATTTTATAACTTGTAAAATAGACATGCACACCATCAGGTTATTATCCGGTACCGGTTTATTATAGTGTTGAATTTTTCAAAGGTAATATTATGAAATTTATGGAATTCTTGTTTGAAGGTGCATTGTGGCGGAGTCGTTATATGGTTGTGTTTGCCGTACTGGCGAGCATGGCAGCAGCATTGACTGTCATGTACATGGCGACGGTCGATGTGGTGTATCTGGTTCAGCATGTGCTGCATTATGCAGATAGCGGCTTGGCTGCGGAAGCACGCAAGGCTTTGCATGATGAAACCATTACCCACGTTGTTGAGGTGGTGGATGGTTATTTGCTGGCAACATTCATGCTGATTTTTTCGCTGGGTTTGTATGAGCTGTTTATCAGTGATATAGACGAAGCGCATGGTACGCGGACTTCCAGCAAGGTGCTGGTGATTAACAGTCTGGATGATCTGAAACAGCGCCTGGCTAAAGTGGTGCTGATGATCATGATTGTCAACCTGTTTGAAAAAGCGCTTAAAATTCCGATGAATCAGCCGCTGGATCTGTTGTATCTGGGCGGGGCGATCGCATTGATTGGTGTTGCGTTGTATTTCACTCACGCTTCAGAATCGCATAACAAAGATGGTGAAGAGCCTGAGAACAAAACAGCGCATTGAGTCGCGTCAGCATAAAAAAACGGTGCACCAGCACCGTTTTTTTATGCATCCAGTTTAGCCAGCGCCACCGCCACTGCCCACACCATGCGCAGCTGCCAGTACCAGTTGATTAAATTCAGCTTCGCTCATCAGGCCGTGTGCAGCAACAATCTCGCGCACCGGTTTGCCGGTTTTTTCTGATTCCTTGGCAATTTCTCCAGCTTTCATGTAACCGATGCGTGTATTTAGCAGCGTAGCTAATGCTACGCTGTCATGAATAAAGCGATCGCAGCGATCACGGTTAATGATCAGACCCTTGAGATTCTTGTCAGTAGCAACCCGCACAGCATTGGTAAGCCAGTCCATCGCATCGAATAAGGCAGAACCCAGCGCCGGCATCATCACGTTCAGCTCCAGTTGCCCTGCCTGGGTCATATACGCCACGGCAGCATCCTGACCCAATACCTGGAAACAGACCTGATTCAGCATTTCGAACATGACCGGGTTGACCTTGCCCGGCATAATGGAAGAGCCAGGCTGCACCGGTGGCAGGGTGATTTCGCCCAGGCCGGTACGCGGGCCGGAAGCGAGCAGGCGTAAATCGTTGGCGATGCGCGTGAGTTCCAGCGTAACGCCACGAATCGCAGCCGACAGGGCCTGCATGTCGAACATGGATTGCATTTGTGCCGCCAGATCACCAACCACAATGGCTTCGCCGGTGAGCCTGGATAATTCAGTGGCTGCACGTTGTGCGTAGTCGGGTGAGGTGTTCAAGCCGGTACCTGCGGCTGAACCGCCGAGGCCGGTTGCGCAGAGTAGAGGGCGGACATTGGCCAGATTGGTGGCGCAACGGCGCAAGGTCCAGCTGTAGGCGGCAAATTCACGCCCCAGCGTGGTGGGTACGGCATCCTGTAGATGGGTACGGCCGCTTTTGACCGTATCGCGTTCCTGAATAGCCAGATCGTCAAAGGCGCTGGCCATGTGCTCGATGACGTCCAGCAGACGTGGCAGTTTGGCCAGTAACGCCAGACGAATTGCAGTTGGGATGGTGTCGTTGGTCGATTGCCCCATGTTGACATGGTCATTAGGGTGGATAGGCGCGTATAACCCCTTGTCAGCCCCTAATGCGACGTTGGCAATGTTGGCGATGACTTCATTGGTATTCATGTTATGACTGGTGCCAGCACCAGCCTGGAAACGGTCAACCACGAACTGATCCAGAAATTCGCCATGCAAAATTCGTTCGCAAGCAGCTACAATAGCGTCGCGTTGAGTAACGGTGAGCCAGTCTGGCTGGGTATTGGCAAGTGCCGCAGCAAGTTTGATCTGCACGTGGGCGCGGATAAAGTCGACATCGGGCATGCGGCCTGATATGGGGAAATTCTCCACGGCACGTGCAGTTTGTATGCCATACCAGGCATTTGCAGGAACTTTGAACTCGCCTAACGAGTCTTTCTCTATACGGTAGTCAGTCATGAATAAACGGCGGCTAATTAAAAAACAAGATTATAGGATTTTATTGATGTTAAAACGAGTATTGGTTGTTATCGCCTTTTCATTCATGGCTACGTCGGCATGGGCTTTCAGTTTTACGGATACCAAGGGCCATACGCAAAGTCTGGATGCATATAAGGGTAAATGGGTGCTGGTGAATTTCTGGGCAACCTGGTGTCCGCCGTGCCTGGAAGAAATTCCGGACTTAATCTCGCTACACGACAAGTACAGCAAGACCAAACTGGTGGTGATAGGCATCGCCATGGACTACCGTGATCCGAAACAGGTGACCGAGTTTGCCGATAGTATGTTTATCAGCTATCCGATTGTGCTGGGTAACGCTAAGATAGCGTCACAGATAGGTCAGGTGCAAGGATTGCCTACAACCTATTTGTATAATCCGGAAGGCAAGATCGTGGCTTATCAGGTTGGTGCATTGACCAAGGCCGCAGTAGAGAGTTATATCAACGGTAAAAAACCGGCCAAAAAGTAGTTGGCCTGATTTAGGGAGGCACTGATTTAATCAACGCAATCCATGTTTGATTAAATCAGTACTTCCTTAGCAAAGCAGCATAAAAAATAAAACAATGAGGAGTCGGTATGCTACGTGTATTGGGAATAGCATTATTGCTGTGGACGACTACCGCATTTGCAGAGATGCGGGATGTGCAGAACTATTTCTTTCAGCCCAAGCTAGGCGATTTTAAAGCTGAACTGGATACGGCACGGCAATCTGGAAAATCCGGCGTATTGCTGATGTTTGTGATGGAAGACTGCCCGTTTTGCGCGCGCATGGAGTCCAATATTCTTAGCCAGTCTGAAGTGCAGGATTATTATCGCAAGCATTTTCTGATCTTTGAGATGGACGTCAAGGGCGGCACTCCGATGACCGATTTCAAAGGGGTAAACACCACAGAAAAGGATTTTGCCCTGAAACTGCGGGCGCGTGCCACACCGACTTTTATCTTCTTCGATAATCAGGGTGAACCGGTGACGCGCTTTATCGGGCCGACCAAAGACGCTGCGGAGTTTTTATTGCTCGGCCGTTATGTGGTCGAGGGTGCGTATAAAACGCAGCCATTTTCCGCTTATAAAGCCAGTATCAAATAATGCGTAGCGCCTGGTTGTTAATTATCCTGCTCGGTCTGGGAGGAATGGTCGAGGCCGCACCGTTGACACTGGCTGATGCGCTGGCAGCTGCCGATCAGGCGCATCCTGATGTGGCAATGGCCGAGGCCGACGTTGCCAGTGCAAAAGCGGATGTGACTGCAGCCGGTGCGCGTCAGGATCTGACCGTCACGGTTGAAGGCGTGCTGCGTCAAGGCCGGCCAACCGCCGGCAGCCCGGATTGGCGTGCGGATAACAGTGGTCGCGTGGTGGCGCGTAAAAACCTGTATGACTTTTCCCGTACCAGCAGCACGGTTGATGCTGCCGAAGCGGAACTTGCTGCGCGTGAGCAAGCCCTGATCAGTAGTCGCGATCAGCATCGGCTGGAGGTAATGGCACGCTATTTTGATGTGCTCATTGCTGACCAGCAGTACGCGGCCGATAATGAATTCATGGCAGTGGTGTATGTGAGTTTTGATAATGCCCGCGACCGTATGGAATTAGGGCAACTCTCGCGTCCTGATCTGGCCGTGCTGGAAGCGAAATATCAGGATATCCGCGAAAAACGCAATGCCAGCCTTGCCCGGCAGCGGCTAGCGCGCAGTGCGCTGGCCAATGCGATGTATCGCCCCGGCGAACTGGCTTCCGATCTGGTTGATCCAGCACTCGCAGAAAATGATCTTAAGCTCCCTGATTATGAAACCTTGCTACCCGTCGTTCTGGCGCATAACCCCACCTGGCTAGCACAACAACAGTTACTGACGGCATCGCAGAAACGGCTCGACAGCTTACGGCATGAAAATTCCCCAACACTGGATGCCGAGGTGGAAGCGGGTCAGTACAGTCGTGATGCGTTAACGCGCAATAGCGTCAGCGGCGGCCTGATCATGACCTGGCCGATCTATCAGGGTAGACGGGTCGACGCCCGCATTGCACGTGAGCAGGCGCAATTCGCCAAACTCCAGGCCACCACAGAAGGTCTGAAATTGAGTTTGTCACAAGCCTTGTTGCAAACCATGCTGGAAATCGACCAGCTCCGTAACAGTGCCCGTCCGGCAGCCAAACAGCAAATCACTTACCGTGACATTGCGCTGGATCGCAGTCGTGCCGAATATGAACTGGAGCTGAAAACCAATCTGGGTGACAGCATGGCGCAGACCATGACCGCGCAACAACGAGCACGCGGCGTGGAATACCGGCTGGCGCTGGCTATTGCCAGGCTGGCTGCGCTGACTGGCGAACCGGCTAATGCATTAAGCCAGCTTACTGCGGCAAAGCAGTGAGCATATTTGA
Source organism: Sulfuriferula thiophila (assembly GCF_003864975.1). Classification (NCBI taxonomy): domain Bacteria; kingdom Pseudomonadati; phylum Pseudomonadota; class Betaproteobacteria; order Nitrosomonadales; family Sulfuricellaceae; genus Sulfuriferula; species Sulfuriferula thiophila. The sequence continues at coordinate 416,373 of NZ_BHGL01000046.1, read as the reverse complement.
TACCAAGGGGTATGTATGAATTTTGTTAAAAATTGCGCTGTTGGGCTTGCCGGTATGGCTGTACTGATTACCAGTCTGCCTGCTGCCGCCGTGGATGTGGCACTGACCACGCCGGTGTCCGGTGTGGTTAAATCCGTGCTGGTTAAACAGGGACAAAGTGTAAAAAAAGGTCAGGTTCTGGTCACGCTGGATGATGCTGTTTACCAGGCGCGGGTGATGGAAGCCGAAGGCGGCGTAGAACGGCTTAAAGCCGATGAGCAGGAGGCTGGGCGCGACCTCAAACGTGCCAAGGAGCTCTATGACCGTGCGGTCAGTTCTACGACGGAATATGAGCAGGCACAGGTGCGTTATTCTCACGCCAACGGCCTGTATAAGGAAGCACAAGCCCGCTTGCTGATTGCCCGCAAGCATCTGGAATATGCAACCTTGCGTGCGCCATTCGATGGTACGGTCAGTAAGCGTCTGGCGGAACCCGGTATGGTGGTATCAGCGGATTTACAGCCTGCTACCCTGATTATTTTAAATAAGTAAAAATTACGTACTGCGTGCGTCCAATTTGATCATCGCTAAGATGATGCATTTCTCACTACGGAATTTTATCGTGGCGTATTGCAGCCAAATTGTAATCACGCGGTGGCAATATGAGTAAGGTTACAATTATATTCTGTTGGCATACTGTCAATATTCTGTTGTCAGCCAATTTCCGCGTATGGGTGTGAGTGATGAATAGACGATTTTTCCTGCAAGCCTTAACGGCTACGACAGTGCTTGCCAACCATTCAGCCAGTGCCTTGCTGTTGTCAGGTTCCGGGGACATGATCATGGCGATTTTCCCAGGCACTGCTGCTGCAGATATTGATTCGAGAACATTTACCGACCTGACCCACCCCATGACCTCCGCTATTGCCGCTAAAACCAGCAAAAAGGTCTATGCGGAGTCTTATCGCAGTTTCCCGTTGATAGAAAACGTAATCGATAACAACCATGCAGATGTGTTGTTTGTGCCACCGACATTGGCCGTTCATGCGATGCAGCACGGTTATGAACCTGTAGTGCGTGTAAAGGAGTTTTTATCCGGTGTTATGGTCAAGCGTAAAGGTGAAACCGTAAAACGTATTGCCATGACATCGTCTGATTCCTGGCCTGGTTTGATGGGGCGTCAAGTAGTTGCCGAACATAAACTTGGCCCGGCTTCAATGATAGAAACCGTTAAAAACCAGGAGGCTATTACTTATCTGCTGGATCGGGGTGTGGTGCAGGCGGGGGCTTTTATCACCGTGCACGCCAATCGTTTGATAGCCACAGGCAAGTATGAAGCCTGGTATCCGTTGACCAGCACGCCGGGTTTCACGGTGTTGGTGCATAACAAGCTGGCAGCGAAATATGGGAGTGCAATTACACAAACCATGCTGTCATTGCCGGCACCGGCAATTGATGGATTGCAGACGTTGATCCCATCAGCAATTAAGCAGTTTGTGCCATGTTCCAAACAGGATTATGCTGCTCTGGCTAAAGCGCTTGAGGCTGCTTTGCCGGCCTGATTGTTATATATCCATGTGGTTAATGATTGTTAAGCCAAGTCTGTTCCTGCGATTTCATTAGTCATCATAACGGTGAGGCGAGGTTTAAATTGCCGCTGGAGGGTGTTGCGTAAGCTACCAATGCAACGCTCGATACTGCGGCGTTTTTTTGTCTTGATGCGATTGCATGCGAGCGATGATGTCACGCAATACGGACATGCCATGCAGGATGTACGGGCCTTTGTTGAGCATCACGCATTCGGCGCGACCGGACATGGCGGCATCGGTAATTTCGGCACGGGATGGCAGGTTCAGTTTCACCAAACTTTCCAGTACCTGTGTTGCCCACACCACCGGAATGTGTGCCGCTTCGCATAGCCACAGCATTTCTTCCTGTATTTCCGCCAATCGTTCGTAGCCGATTTCTACAGCCAGATCACCGCGGGCGATCATGATGCCGAATGCGCCCCGACCCGCACCACGGATGATGATGTCGGGCAGATTTTTAACGGCCTCGCGCGTTTCGATTTTGGCGATGATGCCAAGGTGAGCGGCATTGCGTTGCGCCAGTGCCGTGTGCAGCAAGTCCAGATCAGCGGCGTGCTGAACAAAGGATAAGCCGATGATGTCGGCGTACTGCACGGCGACATCGAGATCACGCAGGTCTTTTGCTGTGAGCGCAGGTAACTTGAGCTGGCTGTCGGGGAAATTAAGGCCTTTTTCTGCACCGATGTGCTCGCCGCTGGGTCGCACCTGAGTGATGCGCAGCCAGGCGCCTTCGGTGTCGATATGCTCGGTCAGGCAACCGATGCGGCCATCATCTATCCACACGCTGTGGCCAGGCTGGAGAAAGGAAAATACTTCGGGTTCGGTGCAGGAAATGCGCGGCGGGGTAATGATATTGCCTGCTTTGTCACGTTGCTCAACTTGTCCCGGCAATTGCTCGCGGGTCAGCAGCAGCACGTCATTTTGCATGACATGGATGCGTTGCGGGGGTGCGTTAAAGACTCCGGTGACAACTCTGGCGTGCTGGTGTTTGGCATTGACATGCTCGAGTACAGTGCCCGGGGGGATGTAGGCACCCTCTTTGCAACTGACCATGACTTCCATATTGGAGATCTGCTCCATGACGACAAATTCACGCTTGCGCTTGCGTACATCATGAAACTTGATGCGGTCGCCTGGTTTAAGTTTTTGCAGCCATTTAGGTGCAACACTTAATCGTGCAGGGGCTATCAACCCGGATTTGTCGCCGGTGGCCGGGCAGCCGGGGTTGCCTGAGCCATCAAGGATGATTTGAGTGGGACGCAGCAGGTTGCCCATGTCATCGCGCTTGATTTTGATGTGCAGGATTGCCGGGCCGGCAGCCATCGTGCCAGTGCGCAATTTAGGGCCGGATAAATCGAACATCACTAAACAGTTACGTCCGGTTTCCTGCGTAGCCTGGCGAATATGGGTCACCATCTGCTGCCATGCGTCGGCATCGTCGTGCGAACAATTGATGCGCGCGCAATCCATGCCGGATTCCAGCATTTCGCGCACGACATCATAGTCACTCGCCGCCTCGCCCGGCAGGGTAACCATCATCAGCGTGCCATGTTTGTTCTGGGTATTGGCAAATAGTTGAGCGGTGTTGTGGCGTAACAGCATCTGATCGCGGGTCATCGCACGATTTATATCCAGCAGAGGACACGCTAATGTCGTCGCGCTGTCCATCATGGCCAGCGCATACGTAACGGCATCCAGTGTTGCAATCACGTGGCCTTCGCAGCGCCCCAGCGATGACAGGCCGATGCGACTCAGACGGCTTTGCAGCTGACGCAGATCATGCCGCCGTAAACTTATGTAAGCAGCGAGATTGGCGGCGCTGGGCTGGTAATGCGGATTGTGCAGATGAGGTTGCCATTTAGCTAACAACTCGGATTGGGAGGCAAGCGTGGTGTCGAGTAAGGTCGATAATTGCCGGGCTAAGGTCTTGATTTCGTTAGCATCGGTTTGTTCTGGCAGCATGGTAAATAACCTTGACCCTTATTATCTATGTGGGATTGGAGTTAGTGTACGATTGCTTTATGAACAAACAGTTACAGACCTCCTATTGCCAGCCAAAGCGTCGCGCATAATAGCCTTTCATCAGTTGCGTCAACGCCGCATAACCGATCAATACCAGCAGTAAAAACGGGAAGTACGTCAGTGGTAATGCCTGCAATTTGAAGTAATGCGCAAATGGTCCCATGACGATAAAGGTACCGAACAGCATTACGCAGAGTGTCATGAAAATCAGTAAACCGGCTGGGCGGCTCTGCAGGAAGGGGATCTTGCGGGTGCGTATCATGTGTACGATCAATGTTTGGGAGAGCAGGCCTTCCACAAACCAGCCGGACTGGAACAGGGTCTGGCTGGCTGGCGTGTTGGCCTGGAATACGAACCACATGAAGGCGTAGGTGGTGATGTCGAAAATAGAGCTGATCGGGCCGAAATAGATCATGAAGCGGCTGATGTCGCTGGGTTTCCAGTGTTGCGGTTGCTTCAGCAGTTCTTCATCCACGTTGTCGAATGGAATGGCAACTTGCGACACGTCGTAGAGCAGATTCTGCACCAGCAGGTGCAGCGGCAGCATGGGCAGGAATGGCAGAAAAGCGCTGGCCACCAGTACTGAAAACACATTGCCGAAGTTGGAGCTGGCAGTCATCTTGATGTATTTGAGCATGTTGACGAAGGTCTTGCGGCCCTCGATAACGCCTTCCTCCAGCACCATCAGGCTCTTTTCCAGCAGGATGATGTCGGCGGCTTCCTTGGCGATATCCACTGCGGTATCCACCGAAATGCCAATGTCGGCGGCACGCAGCGCCGGCGCGTCATTGATGCCGTCGCCCATGAATCCCACGACATTACCATTCGCTCTGAGCAGGCGCACGATGCGCTCCTTGTGTGCAGGGGAGAGCTTGGCGAAGACATTGTGCTGTTCAACCAGTAGCGCCATTTGCTTGTCATCCAGCGCCTCGATGTCTGAGCCGAGCACGACGCCGCTCATCGGCAGTCCCACTTCATGGCAGATTTTGGCAGTCACCAGTTCGTTGTCGCCGGTAAGTATCTTGACGGTGATGCCGTGGGCCTGCAGGGCGCTAATGGCCGGCGCAGTGGATTCTTTGGGCGGATCAAGAAAGGCGATGTAGCCGACCAGTATCATGTCGATTTCGTCGGCGACGCTGTAAACCTCCTTGGTCGGTGGCGTTTCTTTCATGGCCACGGCAACCACGCGCAAGCCTTCGGCATTCAGCGCCGCGGTCAAGGCATTAACCTGTGCCAGCAATTCCGGCGTGAGTGCCTCCACTTGCGAGCCATGCTGGACACGGTTGCATATGCTCAGTATTTCTTCAACCGCGCCTTTGCAGATCAGCTCATGGTGGTCATCGCGTTCTGATACGACGACCGACATGCGCCGCCGCTGAAAGTCGAACGGGATTTCATCCACTTTGCGATAGTGTTGCACGACATTCAGCTCGCGGTGCACCTCGGCATGTTCAAGCACTGCCACATCGAGCAAATTTTTCAGACCGGTCTGGTAATAGCTGTTGAGATAGGCATAACCCAGCACTTTATCCGATATTTCGCCAAACACATCGGTATGGCGCGCCAGGAAAATCTTGTCCTGAGTCAGCGTGCCGGTTTTGTCAGTACACAGCACATTCATTGCGCCAAAGTTCTGAATGGCATCCAGGCGTTTAACGATCACCTTCTTGCGGGACAGCACCACTGCGCCTTTTGCCAGCGTCGAGGTGACGACCATCGGCAGCATTTCCGGAGTCAGGCCGACGGCAACCGACATCGCAAACAGGAACGCCTCAACCCAGTCACCTTTGGTAAAACCGTTGATCAGCAGCACCAGCGGTACCATGACCAGCATGAAGCGGATCAGTAGCCAGCTGACTTTGTTGACACCTGCCTGAAACGCAGTCGGGGCGCGGTCAGTCGCGGTGACGCGTTGTGCCAGCGCGCCGAAATAGGTGTGGCTGCCGGTAGCGACTACCACTGCGGTGGCTGAACCGCTGACCACGTTGGTGCCCATGAACAGGATGTTGTTCAGGTCCAGCGGGTTAGTGATCTGCGGATTACCAGGGTGAGCAAATTTCTCTACCGGCAGCGATTCCCCGGTCATGGCTGCCTGGCTGAGAAACAGATCTTTGGCACTGAGTACACGTAAGTCGGCAGGGATCATGTCACCGGCTGACAGTATGATGATGTCACCGGGTACTAGATACTTGATGGCCAGCTCCACCCGGCTGGCGGGTTTGGGATGCAGTTTTATATTGAAGTAGCGCTGTGCATCTGCTGCGGCATCGGCGGCAAGGTCACGCCGTAATACCGTTGCCGTGTTGCTGACCATGGCCTTGAGCTGATCTGCGGCCTTGTTGGATTTGGATTCCTGCCAGAAGCGCAGCAGGGTAGAAAGCAGCACCATGCTGGTAATGACGATGGTGGCTTTCATGTCGTGCGTCAGATAGGACACCAGCGCCAGTAATGAGAGCAGCAGGTTAAATGGGTTGCGGTAGCTGTGCCACAGGTGAAGCCAGCCGGATGGCGGTTTTTCGTGCTCGATCTCATTGACGCCGACACGCTCGCGTACCCTGTCGGCCTGGTTATCAGTCAGGCCATCCGGATGCGTGTCCAGCTCGCGTAATAACGTTTCAATGTCGGTGCGTGCTGCTGTGGACAGGGTGTGTGCCAGAGAGGGTGGCACATCCTTGCTTACACCAGTACCAATGATGGTTTCCAGTATCGATAAGCGGCGGAAATGCCGGCTCATGGCGCGTGGTCGCGTCAATCGCACCAGAAATTTTTTAAATGGACTCATCCTGCCACCTTACCCCATCAATCGAGCAGCGTGATTATGTCATAGCCAGTTGTCAGCTAGCTGACGGGCATTACCTGCTGTTATGCGTTAGCTTTATTTTACTGAGGATATGAAATAAGCCTGGTGCGGATGACAGGTTAATGGCGCAAGGTTACATTTTTAGTGTTGTTTGAGGATATTCCGGGCGAGTGTGAGCATGCCGGACTCACTGATGTCCGTCACATCAATTTTGGCAGCGTTGTCGTAATCCGGGTAATGATGCGTAATGGATTTGGTATAGGCCGGGTCGTAATGTTTTTCCAGCAGCGCCAGCACTAACTCATCCCATTTTCCGGCGCTGACCAGTGCCTGCCATTTGCCGATCTGTTCGTGGCCATAGGTGCGCGTGAGAAATTCCAGCTTTTTGTTCAGGCTGTCCGGATCGAGTAAATAGTGCTCATATTCTGATTTCAGCAGTTCGACGCGATTCAGACTGCTGATTTCCATGCGCAGGCATTTCGGCTCTTGCCACATAGCCTGAATAAATGCTTCCGGCACACGCAATTTGCCAACTTTCTTGCTTTCAGCTTCGACGTATACCGGCCGGGTCGGATCGAACTGACGCAATTGCCACCAGATCAGGCTGTCGAACATCTTTTGCGCGGGCTGGGCAGTTTCGGGCAGATTGCCGAGGATGGAACCGCGGTGTGCTGCCAGTTGTTCCAGATCCAGGACTTGCGCGCCCTCGGCGTGCAGGGCCTGCAGCAGCCGGCTCTTGCCGGAGCCGGTCAATCCGCACACCACGATAAGCTGAAATTTCGCGGGCAGTACTTCCAGTTCATCCAGTACCGTGCGCCGGTAGGCTTTGTAGCCGCCATCCAGTTTGCCGGCGCGCCAGCCTACCTGATTGAGGATATGCGCCATGGCTCCGCTGCGATTGCCGCCGCGCCAGCAGTAAATCAGTGGGCGCCAGGATTTTGGCTTGTCAGCGAAGTGAGCTTCAAGATGGTTGGCAATGTTGCGGGCAATCAGCGCCGCGCCCACTTTTTTGGCTTCAAAGTCGGAGACCTGTTTGTACAGCGTGCCGACGATGACGCGTTCTTCGTCGCTGAGCACAGGGTAATTGACCGCGCCGGGAATATGATCTTCCGCAAATTCGGCGGGCGTGCGTACGTCGATAATCTCGTCAAACTCGGTCAACTGTGCTACGGTAATGGGGGTGCTTTTTCTCAATGCCTTACCTTAAAAATATGAACAAAATTAAACTGACACAATTTTCTCACGGCGGTGGTTGCGGCTGCAAAATTGCGCCATCCGTGCTGAGTGAGATTTTGGCTAAAATGCCTAGCCGACTGATCAATAAAAACCTGCTGGTGGGAACGGAAACCAGTGATGATGCTGCAGTATATCGCTTGAACGACACCCAGGCCATTATTGCGACTACCGATTTCTTTATGCCTATCGTCGATGATCCGTATGAATTCGGGCGCATCGCCGCAACTAACGCCATTTCAGATATCTATGCGATGGGCGGATACCCTATTTTTGCGCTGGCAGTCGTGGGGATGCCTATCGATAAGCTGCCGGTAGAAGTGATCCAGGGCATACTCGCCGGCGGTGAGTCCGTTTGTGCCGAAGTCGGGATTCCGATTGCCGGCGGGCATTCCATTGATTCACCTGAGCCTATATACGGGCTGGTGGCGCTGGGCCTGGTGCATCCGGATAAAGTGAAACGTAATAACAAGGCGCATGCCGGTGATGTACTGATACTTGGCAAGGGTCTGGGTATCGGCATCATGAGCGCGGCGTTGAAGAAGGGTGAGCTGTCCGATACCGGTTATCAGCAAATGGTGGCGAGCACCACCCAGCTCAACACACCGGGTGCGACGCTGGTGGACAATGCCGATGTGCATGGCATGACCGATGTGACTGGATTCGCGTTGCTGGGGCATTTGCTGGAAATATGTCGGGGCTCGCATTTGGCGGCTGAAGTTGACTTTGCTGCGTTGCCTGTATTACCAGTCGCGCTGGAGCTGGCTAAACAAGGTTATGCACCCGGTGCCGCGGCGCGTAACTGGAATAGTTATGGTCACGATGTTGTTCTGCCGGAGGGTATGGCGGACTGGCAGAAAAACCTGCTATGTGATCCGCAAACCAGCGGTGGCCTGCTGGTGACGTGTGCACCCGATGCAGTCGACGGGGTACTGGCGGTATTCAAGCAGCAAGGTTTTGACTACGCCTGCGTGATTGGCAAGCTGGCAGATGGTGAGGCCAAAGTCACCGTGCGTTAAATCAGGTTGCTTCATTCAGCTGCCCGGTCAGGGCAGCTGTGTCAATGTCATAACTGACGCTGTGCGCAATGCACGCATGTTCCATTGTTATTTATCTTCAACGCCGATCACTTACGTTCACATAGCTCGAATAGCGTGTTGAACTGTTTTATCTATTCTGGTTTTGGAATTGCGTAGTTCAAATACCTGCATTATTATGGTGCATAAGCCCGACTAAAATACTGTGGTATTTGGCTATGGTTTCTGCTTAAATAAAACCATACGAGACCTTTGCACGATTACTGCGCTTGTTCATATTTCGTTGAAAATCAGCTAAAAATGCTCATGTACTAGTTGTACACTCCGCTTTTTTGCTGATTTCCGCCTCATCTGAACTGCGCTCGCTACATCGTGCAAAGGTCTCCATGCAAATGTTCCTGTAGTTAATAATCACAAAGGTTGTTATCACATGGCGAATTGGCTCCTTGATTTTAAGCAGCATCGACAGTTACTGCTGCATTTTTTGCTGCTCTGGGTGCCACTTACCTTATTGTTAGCCGGTATTATCTGGGCTTTCTATGGTGTGCAGGCGGGTAGTTCACAGGCACTTGGAAAGGCTGCCGAACAACAGGCAGTCCAGCTTGCACTTCATTCCAGTACCCTGGGGTTAGCTACGGTTCGTTCGGATCTGCTGTATCTGGGGGACATCACCTCCTTACAGCTTGATGCTGCTGTCAATCAACCGAGCAGCCGGGAAGCGTTGGCCGCGGAATTTCTGGCGTTTGTCATGCGTAAGGGGATTTACGATCAGTTAAGGTTGCTGGACGAGAATGGGCAGGAGCTTATCCGTATCAACTGGAATGACGGCCATCCTGCCATCGTACAACACGCAGACCTGCAAAATAAACTGGATCGTTATTACGTAAGCAAGTCACTTGCTTTGGAACGCGGCGAGATCTATGTGTCGCCTCTGGATCTTAATGTGGAACATGGGAAGATCGAGCAGCCGATAAAACCCATGATACGTTTCGGTACCCCTGTCTTTGATCAGTCCGGTCACAAGCGCGGCGTGATAGTTCTGAACTATCTGGGGCAGCGCCTGACTGATCGTATTCGCAAGATCGCTGCTGCTGAACACAAGCAAGGTCAGATGTGGCTGCTGAATTCAGCCGGGTACTGGTTGCTTGGGCCACGTCCTGAGGATGAGTGGGGATTCATGTATCCGCAGCGCAATCACCATCGCCTGGAAACACAGGATGCCAAAGCGTGGCAATTGATCAGCACAGGCGGGCAAACGGGGCAGTTCTCGACTGATCAGGGGTTGTATACCTATGCCAAGATCGCGCCACTTCAGCTTGGGCGATTGAATGGCGACCCCAAGGTGGTTACATCAGACCAGTGGCTGCTGGTTGCTCATGAGCCAGTAATGTTTCTGGCTGCGAAAAACGCTAGCTTATCCGGACGACTGTGGATAGTGTTCGGCGTGCTGGAATTGATGTTGGCGGTGGCTAGCTGGACCATTGTTTATTACAGTACGCGCCGCCGCTGGGCTGAGGAATCTGTGCGCGCCAGTGAAGTGCGGTTCCGTGGTTTGCTTGAATCTGCGCCGGATGCCATCGTGATTGTCAATCGCGATGGGTTGATTGAGCTGGTTAATGATCAGGCGGAACACTATTTTGGTTATTCGCGCGAAGAATTGCTGAGCCAGCCTGTAGAGATATTGGTACCCGAGCAATTGCGTGCAGCACATCCTGAACATCGGGCAGGCTATCAAGCAAACCCTCATTCCCGTCCTATGGGCGAGGGGCTCGATTTGTATGGGCGGCGCAAGGATGGTAGCGAGTTTCCGGTTGAAATCAGTTTGAGCCCCCTGCAAACACCTCAAGGCATGATAGTGACAGCGATCATTCGCGATATAACCTCCCGTAAACTGGCTGAACACTTGCAACGCGAAGCGCAGGAACGATATCGTGATCTGGTCAATAACTTGCCTGTGGGTATTTACCGGAACTCAGCCGGTTCAGAAGGGGTTTTTCTGGAGGCCAACCCGGCAATGATAACGATGTTCGAGGCTAATTCGGAAGAGGCGTTTTTTAACTGCTCGGTAGCGGAACTATATCGTTATCCTGATCAGCGTCAGGCCTTTAGCGAAAAAATCATCCGTCAAGGCTATGTCAGTGGCGAAGAAATAGAGTTGGTCACATTAAAGGGGCGTGTATTCTGGGCTGCTATCACCGCCGTAATGAAGACGGGGGCAGACGGCACCGTTTATTTTGATGGCGTGATTGAAAATATTTCTGAACGTAAAGAGATACAGCGACAGTTGCAGTTGTTGAATGACAGCCTGCGTAACCGTTCGGTCGAACTGGAAGCGGCTAATCATGAACTTGAGGCTTTCAGTTATTCCGTGTCGCACGATTTGCGCGCGCCGCTTCGTGCTATAGATGGTTTTGGCCGCATTTTGCATCATGATTACGCCGAGCAATTAGGGGTTAAGGGGCAGGACTACCTGGAACGAATACGCCGTGCCGCTCAGCATATGGGCATGCTCATTGATGATCTGCTCAAATTGTCTCGCGTTACGCGTGTGGAACTGTTGCGTGAAGAAGTCGATCTGAGTGAGTTGGCTCAGGAAGTCATGGCAGAGCTTCGTAAACAGGACCCCGAGCGTGTAGTGCAATTCACGCTAAGGCCAGGCTTGACAGCGCATGGAGACAGAAGGTTGATGCGGGTAGTGCTGGACAATCTGCTCAGCAATGCCTGGAAATTCACCGGTCAACGCGCCGTGGCCAATATCGAGTTTGGCGTCATGATGCTGCATGAGCAGCCAACCTGGTTTGTTCGTGATAATGGTGCCGGCTTTGATATGGCTTATGCGGATAAATTGTTTGGTGTCTTCCAGCGCTTGCATGATGCACGGGAATTTCCCGGAACCGGGGTGGGTCTGGCAACGGCGCAACGGATTATTCATAAACATGGCGGACAGATCTGGGCTGAAAGCGAAGTCGATGCAGGGACTACTTTCTATTTCACATTAGCATCGGAGGCTTGATGAAAGAGAAAATTATATTGCTGGTCGAGGATAATCCGGATGATGAGGCGTTGACGCTGCATGCGCTGGAAACGAACAAGATAGGTAATGCCGTGGTGGTGGCGCGTAACGGCGTAGAAGCGCTGGATTATCTGTTTGGCACCGGCAGTTATGCCGGGCGGGATCCGCATGATCATCCTGCCGTCGTGCTGCTGGATCTCAAATTACCCAAAATTGACGGTCTGGAGGTGTTGCGGCGCATTCGCGCCGATGAGCGTACATCTCTGCAACCGGTGGTCATACTGACCTCATCCAATGAAGAGGAAGACAGGCTCAAAGGTTATGCGCTGGGCGCAAATAGTTATGTGCGCAAGCCGGTGGATTTTGACGAGTTTGTCAGAGCGGCAGGCCAGCTAGGGCTCTACTGGTTGCTCATTAATCAGTCGCCGCAGATGTAGCCAAACTAAAAGAGCACCAACAAAATATCATAATAAGGAGAGTTATCATGGCTGAACAGGCAGATGATGCATCGCAAATTTCCGCTGCAGGAAGGGTGATGCTGCGTGTGCTGATTGTTGAAGATTCTGAAAATGATACCTTGTTGCTGGTGGATTATTTGGAAAATTCCGGATTTGCTCTGGACTGGTGCAGGGTGGATACCGAGCAGACAATGCTGACAGCCATGGAAAAATCCTGGGATATTGTGTTTTCTGACTACACCATGCCGCGCTTCAACGGAGCAAAGGCACTGGAAATGGTAAAGCGACATGATCCTGATATACCGTTTATCTTTGTGTCAGGCACTATTGGTGAGGTAACCGCAGTGGATGGCATGAAGGCTGGTGCTCAGGATTATGTGATGAAAGGGAATTGGGCGCGCTTGGTGCCGGCTGTTCATCGTGAGTTGGCTGAAGCGGTTTTGCGGCGAGAACGGCGTGAGGCTGAACAGAGATTGCGTAAACTTTCGCTGGTTGTAGAGCAGGCAGCGGATAGCGTGTTTATTACCGACGCTGAAGGCAAGATACAGTATGTCAATCCTGCATTCGAGCGTCTGACCGGTTATAACGCTGCTGAAGCGCTTGGCCATACGCCGGTTCTGGTCAAGTCGGGTTGGCATGATGATGCCTTTTTCAAACAAATGTGGGAAACCATACTGGCTGGAAATACATTCCAGAACACCGTGGTCAATTCCCGTAAAGATGGTTCGCGGTTTTATGAAGAAAAAGTGATTCGGCCGTTATTCGACAGTGAAAATCGCATTTCCCATTTTGTCTCAACCGGGCGGGATATCACAGACAGAATCCATGTTGAAGAAGCGCGGGCACAATTGCTGGCAATTCTCGAAGCGACGACAGATTTTGTGGCAATTATGGATCGTGATGGGCAGTTGCGTTATTTAAACAACGCCGGTCGGGCAATGCTGGGGTGGGGAGATAGCGAGGATATTGCAAGCAAAACGATATTTGACTGTTATCCTGAATGGGCTGCACAGCAGTTGTTGACGGAGACATTCTCTTCCGCGCACCGTGATGGCGTCTGGCACGGTGAAAGCGCGTTACTCGGGCATAGCGGGAAGGAAATACCGGTTTCTCAGGTAGTGGTTACCCATGCCGGTGACGATACGCATCTGAAATATTTCTCAACGATAGCCCGGGATATTTCTGAACGGAAAAAATTTGAAGCCGAGCTGCAGGTTCAGGCGACGCATGATGCGCTTACCGGGTTGCCTAACCGGATATTGTTGCAGGATTATCTGGAACGCGAGTTGTCCCGGGCCGAACGCTATCATTTCATGGTGGCGGTGCTGTTTCTTGATGTGGATAATTTTAAACGCATTAATGACAGTCTGGGACATGTGGCCGGGGATGCGCTGTTATGCGGTGTGGCGCAACGTTTGCGTAATAGCTTGCGGCCAAATGATTTGCTGGCACGCTATGGCGGTGATGAATTTACCATCGTCGTGGGCGGGATTGCTGCTATTGAAGATGTGGCAGCCATCGCGCATAAACTTCAGGAAGCTGTGCGAACGCCATTTCACCTTCCCAGGCAGGATGTTTATGTCGCATTCAGTACCGGAATTTCCATCTATCCGAATGATGGCAGCGATCCGGAGTCGCTGCTGAAAAATGCAGATGCGGCCATGTATCGTGCCAAGGGAATAGGGCGTAATCAATACCAGTTTTATGCGCCGGATATGAACGCTCGCGGACAGGAATTACTGGCGCTGGAAACCGATCTGCGCCGTGCAGTGGAACGCGGTGAATTTGTTTTGTATTACCAGCCCCAGATGGATCTGAATAGCGGTAATGTGACAGGTTTTGAGGCGTTAATACGCTGGCAGCATCCGGAGCGCGGGCTGGTTTCTCCAGACGATTTTGTGCCGATGCTGGAAGATACCGGGCTGATACTGCAGGTAGGAGCATGGGTATTGCGTGAGGCGTGCGCGCATTATCGCCGCTGCCGCGAAGCAGGGCAGATGCCGATACGGATATCGATCAACGTGTCAGCTCGACAATTCGCTGATCGTGAATTGGTGCAGATGGTAAAGGATGCCTTGCAGAAGGAGGGTATGATGCCTGAGCATCTGGAAATCGAAATCACCGAAAGTACGGTTATGCAGAATGTGCAAACTGCAGGCGAGATTTTGAATGCACTGGATGCACTTGGTGTGCGCCTGGCGATTGATGATTTCGGGACAGGGTATTCGTCACTGGCTTACCTCAAACGCTTCCCTCTGGACGTATTAAAAATCGACCAGATATTTGTCCAGGATTTGCCGCATGATGCCAATGTCAGCACAATTGTTGAGGCAAGTATCTCCCTGGGGCATAAATTGGGACTGGAGGTGGTCGCTGAAGGCGTGGAAACCGCTGAGCAGCTGGCTTTCCTGAAATTACATGGTTGCGACATGATTCAGGGCTGCTACTTAAGTCGGCCCATGCCAGCAGTAGATGCGATACGTTTTTTTGCCGATTACAGCCCAGCGATGGTGTAGATAAGGGGATACACAATGGATGTACGTGCGGCGCATGCCGGGCAGGAGGAGAAACCTGACGCCGGCTATTTTGGTTTATTGCGACGCAATCCAAAATCATTTTTAAAACTGATATTGATAGGCTTTTCGCTGGTGGCGTTGCCGCTGATCGTGGCGTTGATTAACAGTGCGGTTTCAATTGACCAGCTGGCGAATCAGAGTCGCAAAGCGGTATATCAGGCTGCGCAAATTGCACATGGCAGTCGCGTGCTGGCTGATGAAATTACGGCGATGGAGCGCAGCGTGCGGCAAACTGTGATCTTGAATGACGCGACTTTGCTCGAAGGGTATTTCCGTGCGCATGCGAAATTTGCCGATGCGGCAGCCATGCTGGAAAAACTCTCATTAAATGCTGATCAACAGCAGTCGTTAGGGCGGTTGCAGCAGTCTGAACAGCGCATATTTCAGCAGGTCAGTGCGTCCGGGCAGACTCCAGATGGATTGCATGATTTGGTTGGTGATTTCGGACCGTTGCTGGATGCAGCTCGTTTGTATTCCACAGCAGGCTATGCGCTCATCGAGCATGAGGTGGATGCGATGCAGTCGATGGCAGGTCATGCGCGGGCGGTGGTGGGCTGGCAATTACTGGCACTGATTCCGTTTGCGATTCTGCTGGCGTCAGGGTTTTCGGTATTAATTACACGTCCGATTCGGCAGATTGATGATGCTATCCGCAGGATGGGGCAGGGTCAGTTGTCGCAGGTTGTTCAGGTAGAAGGGCCGGAGGATTTAAAGTATCTCGGTGATCGACTGGACTGGATGCGTCGGCGGTTATTGGGGCTGGAAGAGCAAAAGACCCAATTTCTGCAGCATGTTTCGCATGAACTGAAAACACCGCTGACGGCATTACGTGAAGGTTCGGATTTGCTGGCGGAAGGTATCGTGGGTGAGTTGAATCCCAAACAGCAGCAGGTGGCCAATATCCTCCATACCAACAGTGTACAATTGCAAAAACGCATTGAAGATTTGCTCAGTTTCAGCGCGCTGCAATATGAAAAATCCGCATTAAACAAAACAACGGTAAAACTGGCTGAACTGCTCGATGCAGTGTTGCAGGATCAGCAGCTTGCCATCATGAACAAAGCCTTGCAGGTTGATCTTGCGATCCCCGATCTGACACTGGTGTGTGATGAGCAGAAGATTAAAACAGTGGTGGATAATTTGCTGTCGAATGCGGTAAAGTTTTCACCGCACGGCGGGCTTATCAGGATTGCTGCGCAACAGCTTGGCGATGCAGTACAACTGGATGTAACGGATGCGGGTCCGGGGATAGATGAAGCTGACCGGGAGAGGTTGTTTGAGCCGTTTTTCCAGGGACGGCGCGCACCTGACGGTCCTACTCAAGGCACCGGGCTGGGTTTGTCGATTTCCCGGGAATACGTTCTCGCGCATGGCGGCAGCATTGCACTGTTACCGGCTGGCGAGGGCGCACACTTCCAACTTAATTTGCCTGTGCGTGACATAAAAGGTGAGGTATGAGCAGAATTTTTCAGCAATGGATTTTCCCCATAATGATGTTGGCGGTGCTGAGTGGCTGTGCAAATCTGCCTGGCCAGACGCGTGCAGTGAATGGGAGCTGGGCGCCGTCCTTATTGATGGCCAGCCAGACGGATGAGTTATTACTGTATTATGATTATCAGCGTAAACAGTCGGCTCCCGAGCTTGCCAGGGAATATGACAAGGCGCGCCAGAGTCTGGGGCAATCCAAATCCGATGTGAACCGGTTGCGGGTTGCGTTACTGCTTACCCTGCCCAATACAGCATTTCACGATAACGCGACGGCGCTGGAGATGGCCAATGAGTTGCTGAAAGATACCAAATCAACAACCTCCGGTCTCCGCGGACTGGCAAATTTACTCAGTGTGACGCTCACCGAGCAACAACGTTTGACGGATGACCTGTCACAGAAATGGAAAGATGAAAAAAAACGTGCTGATGGATTGCAGGATAAAGTCGAGGCTATTAAGAATATGGAAAAAAATCTTATGCGCAGAGATCAGCACTGATCTTCCGGGTATCTGGTTATGAGTATATCTAATCCTAAAATTCTGCTGGTTGACGACGACACCGATTTGCTGGAGTTGCTGTCCATGCGACTGTCGGCTGCCGGCTATGAGGTCGAAACTGCGCCCAGTGCGGAAGCCGCGCTTAACCAACTGGATGTATCGCGTCCGCAGCTGGTAATCACCGATATGCGCATGAGTGGCATGGATGGTATGGCCTTGTTTGAGCACATTCATCGTACGACACCTACGTTGCCCGTCATCATTCTGACGGCGCATGGCACCATCCCGGATGCGGTCGCGGCAGCACAGCGTGGCGTATTCGGTTATCTGTCCAAGCCCTTCGACAGCAAGGCGCTGTTGGCGCAAGTAGCCAAAGGGCTCAGGCTGTCACCCAGCCTCTACAGTCAAAATGATGAACTGACCGGCACATGGCGTGCGGATATCATTACCCAGAGCGCTGCCATGGAGGATCTGCTGACCAAAGCAAAACTGGTGGCAGAAGGCGATGCGAGCGTACTGATTCATGGTGAAAGCGGCACCGGCAAAGAGTTGCTAGCCCATGCCATTCACGATGCCAGCAAGCGCAGCCATCGGCCCTTTGTGGCAGTGAACTGTGCGGCTATCCCGGAGCAGTTGCTGGAGTCAGAGCTGTTCGGGCATGTAAAAGGTGCCTTTACCGGTGCTGTACGCGATCATAAAGGCTTATTCCAGGAAGCAGAGGGCGGAACGCTGTTTCTGGATGAGATCGGCGATATGCCGCTGCTGCTGCAGGTCAAGTTGCTGCGCGTGCTGCAGGAACGGCAGGTGCGGCCAGTTGGTTCAGGGCAGACCATACCGGTTAATGTGCGTATTATTTCTGCGACCCATCGCGATCTTAAAGCGGAAGTTGAGGCAGGTAATTTTCGCGAAGACCTGTATTACCGGCTGCATGTGGTCGCGTTATTGATCCCGCCGTTGTCGCAGCGGCGTGAAGATATTCCACTGCTTACCAACTATTTTATTGGTTTGCTTTCCATAAAATATAACAAGCCTATCAATGGCGTTGCCCCCGAAGCGATGGAGTTGCTGGTGGGTGCTTCCTGGCCGGGTAATGTACGGCAGTTGATGAACGTGGTTGAGCAATGCGTTGTATTGTCCACTACGCCGCTGATTTCGTCGGCGCTGGTGTATGAGGCGATGCATAAGGATGAGGAGCAGCTGGTGTCTTTCGAAGATGCGCGCAAGCAGTTTGAAAGAGATTACCTGGTTCGTGTATTGAAAATGACTGCAGGTAACATGACGCAAGCGGCGCGCCTGGCTAAACGTAATCGCACCGAATTCTATAAATTACTGCAAAGACACAATCTGGATGCATCTGTTTTCAAACGTACTGCTGATTAACTTCCATTTATGTCGCCGCACGGCGACAATATCTATTCTATATTATTCAATAGCTTACTGATTTTTGTTGAGTTGTTCTGTCGCCTGTCAGAGACACTAAAACGGTAAGATTCTCTTATAAACATACAGTAACTATATGTTTATTAATTATAAATTTTGTTGGTATGGAAAGTGCTCATGTGATTATGTCTAGCAATTTTGCTGCATATTCAGGAGCATCAAATGAACACTCTTACCCAAGCGTTACCCAGTAGAACCATTCAGACTACCGTATTAGGTCTGGTGTTGATCATTGGCGCAGTCGGTATGGCGCGCGCGGCTACATCCCCTTCACCTACACCTGAAGTTACCGTATTTGAGCGCTACGATACTAATCATGATGGTCAGGTCAGTATTAAAGAAGCTCTGGCGCTGGGCATGCTGACCAAAGCTTTTGAAGTGGCGGATATCAACCATGATGGTAACTTGAATTCAGATGAGTTTGGCAAGGCTGAATTTGTCGACGCCCATCTAAAAGTCAGCAATTTTATTGATGATAGCGTGCTGACTGCCAAGATTAAAACCGGCCTGCTCAAAAACTCCGTGGTCAAAGGTCTGCAGGTTCATGTCGAAACCTATAAAGGGATTGTGCAGCTTAGCGGGTTTGTTGACGACAGTAATAAGCAGCTTGCTATTGCCCAGATTGCAACAGCAGGTCAAATAGCTGCCGGTGTCGAAGGAGTGAACAAGGTTATCAATAATCTTGTTATGAAGAGTTGATCAATGAGAGCCTCTTGTCGGATTGCGCCAGCGTGGTTACATGTTAGTTGTCTTCGTCATTTTGCCTCTTGTCACACTCATCTGCATAAATCAATGGAGCTTGTAATGGAAAAATCCAGTGCGATTTTATACCCCGCGCTTGTGGTTTCGGGCGTCTCGGTAACCGCTTTCAGTTTGCTCGGTATTGCTGCCATGACTGGCTGGATACCCTATGCGAATTCTCAGGAACGCACACCGTTCATGCAAAGTATGGTTGCAGCCGTTACGCCACTGACGTTAACGGTGGCTGATGAGAAGTCTGCGCAAATCAAAGTGCCTTGCCGTACATGTGGTTTGGTGGAGTCGATACGCATGTCAGAAATGGCTGCCAACACGACCGGAGTCAGTGCCACTGAAGGTGCAGATACCGGAAAAAATAGCCGCCCGCTACGTTATGTAGTGCATGTCAGCATGGATGAAGGCGGTTTCCGCACGTTTTATCTGGATCATCAACCTGCTTACCGGGTCGGTGAGCGTATTCTGCTGGAGCATGGCAATCCCATCGCCGTGAATTGAATCAGCGTCAGTCATGCAGAGTAAATCAGTCCCCGACTGCAGTGCGGTTATATTAATTGAGGAGTAATGCAATGTTAACAAACCGGCACCCCAGCCTGGCGCATAGCTTCAGGCATCTTTTATCCCATGTTTCGATCTCGTTGTTAGCCGTTGGTATCGCTTTTTCTTTGCCCTTTGTGGCTGAGCACATCTTGTATAGCGGGTGGCCGAAAGCGGAAAGTAACGCCAGATTACTGATGGGGAGCGAGGTTGCTTTTGCTGCCTTGCTGGTATTGCTGTTTAACATTTCCAAAATAGTGTGGGATAGCCGGCGCGGACTCAAATTCAACGCACAGACTGCGCTGGCGCATCCCGGAGAGGGTAACGACTGGCTGACCCGGCAGCGTGATCGGGAGGTACGCAAGCATGTACAGGGTACGCGAGAGGTATCCATACTTTCACTGACAGGGCGTGAAGTGCTGGATACGGATAGCTGGGTTGGAAGTGTGCTGAATGAGTGCAATGAAGTTCGCGTGCTGTTGATGCATCCTGCCGGTAGCGGAGTTTATGAACGTACCCGGCTCAGCGCCAATCCTGAGGCTGCACGCAAAGCATATCGCCAGGAAGTTGAGGCGACGATACATTATCTGACAAAACTGGTTGCCGAGGGTAAGCGTGTGCGTCTCCGGTTTTATGATGCGGTGCCATTCTGGCGGCTGGTGGTGGCCGGGGATTATGTGCAAGTGCAATATTGCTACAGTGCCGATGCGAGCAAATGGCCAGAGTACATGTTTGAGCTGCGCAAGGATCAGCCAGGCAAAGGATTGTTTACCCCGTTTTATGTGAATTTTTTGACCCAGTGGCAAAACCAGCAATTGCCCGAATATGATTTTGAGACGCAGCAACTGATTTACAGTAACACGCAAGGTGAGATCAAACGGGAAACTATTCCGCGCAAACCGTCGCACCAGCAACTGGCAGCCGCCTCGCTCCAGTCATTGATCAGCAATTTGCATGAGGCAAAGAAACACGTCGACCGGGAAGCGGCCTGATTTTCCTGTAGGAACATACATAGAGTTATAAAAAAAGCGCCTCCAGAGAGGCGCTTTGCATTACTGCGCGGGAATCAGGCTTGACGTTTGCTGGCCATGTGCTTGGAGAGCAGGTGGGAAGGGTACGCTTGCCCGAGCCGGGTGACCGTGCTGGGAGCCGGTTCCGCTGGCGTTATCGTGACAAGTTCCGGTGTTTTGACCGGTATGCTTTCCGGTGTAATTGCCTCGATAGTGCCGGAGATAATGCCGCCTTCTTCAACCGTCATTGAACCATAATGTATCTGCCCGGTGACTTTGCCTGTGGCATAGATTACCAGCCGTTTCCGTGCAATGAGTTCACCCTCGAAATGACCGCGTATCTCGGCGACATCGATTTCCGCCTTGCCGCAAAATACGCCACCCTCAGCAACTCTGATGTGGCGACTCTTCATCGAGGCTTCCACACGACCCTCTACCACCAGAATTTCGCAGTCCGTGATTTCCGAGCCTTTAAGTTTGATGTTGGGTCCTACAATGAGTTTGTTGCCCTCTTCCTGGGGCGGGGCGGCTTTCGGGGTTGCTGCTGGAGTTTCGAGAGTGGGAGCTGGAGCTGGAGCTGGAGTCGCCGGTATTGCTGTGGTTATTCTGTTCATATCCGAATGGGTTTTCGGTGTGTCATCTTGCTGGGTCGTGTGGTTGCTCGATTGCATGAGTTTCTTGAACATGAATATAGTCCTCATTAATAATGTCAGATTGGCGTATTGTCTCGGTGTTGTGTGATTCACAGCACAAGGCTAGTTATCGCAACATATATGCCAATTAATTATTATTTTAATAAACATGAGGTTATGTTTATTTATGTGGGTTTTTGCGGGGCGAATGGCGGTTTTTTGTCGTTTCCAAGCGACATGCGGTAATTGGCTTTTATTAAAATAATTATAAAAAACAATATGTTGCAGCGTGATTGCAACGTCTCTGACAGGAGACAGATTGCCTGTCTTGGGTGGTAGTGCATACGCCCCTTGCTCTGCGATGAGCAAGGGGCGCTGCTAAGTTACTGAATAATTTTAGGATGTTCGCTTACGCCAGACTTTTTGATACCACTTCATAGGCATCTTTGGATAATCCCGGCTGGGCGATGATGCGTTGCAATTGCGCTTGCATCAATGCCTGACGGGTTGCATCGAATTTGCGCCAGCGGCTGAGCGCACCCAGCATGCGTGCGGCAACCGATGGGTTGAATGTGTCGATATGTAATACCTGATCCGCCAGAAACGCATAGCCTGCCCCTGATATGTCATGGAAGCGTATCGGGTTGGAACGGGTGTAGGCGCCAATCAGTGAGTACACCTTATTCGGGTTTTTGATCTCGAAGGCCGGATGTTGCACTAGCGCCTGCACCTCGGCCAGCGTGCCCGGTAACTGGGACATGGCTTGCAGACCGAACCATTTATCCAGCACCAGCGGATCATGCCGCCACTTGTCATAAAATGCGGCAAGGGCAAGGGCGCGTTCCGTGCAGTCCTGATTACTCAGCGCAGCCAGCGCGGCGATGCTGTCGGTCATGTTATCCGCACTGTTGAATTGCTGCATGCACAGGGCGCGCGCAGCCGGTTCATTCAGTGTCATCAGGTAACTGAGGGCGAGATTCTTCAAACTGCGCCTGGCAACATTTTGCGCATCGAAACGGTATGTACCGGGGACACTGTTAGCCCGGTACGCTTGCTCAAAATCGGCTTTGAGGCGTTGCGCCAGCGTTTTGCGCACGAATTCACGTGCCAGATGGATGCCTTCGACATCGACAGTGGTCATGGCCTCCGCCAGATAAAGTTCACTCGGCAATGTCAGCAACTGCGCGACCACCGCTGGATCGAGCTTGCTGTGGAGCGCTTTGGCAATGGCCTGCACGAAGCTGTCATCCAGCGTCATGGCCTGACCGTCACGATAGGCAGCGACCAGGCCCAGTATGATTTCCCCGGCGAGGCGCTGACCCGCTTCCCAGCGGTTGAATGCATCACTGTCGTGGCCTAGCAGGAAAGCCAATTCCGTCCGGCTGGTATGGGCGTGCAGTTTGACCGGAGCGGAGAAGCCGCGCAGCAGCGATGGCAGTGGCGGCTGGGCGACATTGATGAAGCGGAATGTTTGTGCGGCGTCACGCAACTCCAGCACCCGGGTGGTTCCAGTGGCTGCGTCTTCGCCTTCGAGTTGCAGCGGCATATCTGCCCCTTGTGCGTCGAGCAGACCCATGGCAATGGGCAGGTGGAACGGCTCCTTGTGGGGCTGGCCCGGTGTCGCCGGGCAGCTTTGCGTCAGCGTCAGTGTGTAGCTCTGCGTGGCCGCGTCATACACACCGGCGGCGCTGATTTCCGGGGTGCCCGCCTGCGTGTACCAGCGGCGGAACTGGGTGAGGTCACGCTGATTGGCGTCTTCCATGGCTTTGACAAAATCATCCGTGGTAACTGCCTGGCCATCGTGACGCTCGAAATACAAATCCATGCCGCGGCGGAAACCGGCTTTGCCGAGCAGAGTGTGCATCATGCGGATGACTTCCGCGCCCTTGTTATAGATGGTGCTGGTGTAGAAATTGCCGATCTCGATGTAGGAATCAGGACGCACCGCGTGCGCCATGGGGCCGCCGTCTTCCGGGAACTGCACGGTGCGCAGTGAACGCACGTCGTTGATGCGTTTTACCGCACGTGATGACATGTCCGCAGAGAATTCCTGATCGCGGAACACCGTGAGGCCTTCTTTCAGACTCAACTGGAACCAGTCGCGGCAGGTGACGCGGTTGCCAGTCCAGTTGTGGAAATACTCGTGACCAATCACGCTTTCGATGCCGTCAAAATCCGCGTCGGTGGCCGTTTCCGGCTTGGCCAGCACGTATTTGGAGTTGAACAGGTTCAGCCCCTTGTTTTCCATCGCGCCCATGTTGAAGTCATCCACCGCCACAATCATGTAGATATCCAGATCGTATTCCAGGCCGAAGGTGTCTTCATCCCAGCGCATGGATTGTTTGAGCGAGTGCATGGCGTGCGCGGTTTTGTCCAGATTGTGCTGTTCGACGTAGATGCGCAAGCTGACGCTACGGCCAGAGCGGGTGATGAACGTGTCGTGCAGGTGTGCGAGGTCGCCGGCTACCAGTGCAAATAGATAGCTGGGTTTTTTAAACGGGTCTACCCATTTCGCCCAGTGTCTGCCGTCTTCCAGTTCGCCCTGTTCCACCAAGTTGCCGTTGGAGAGCAGTTGCGGATATTTTTTGTCGGCGACGATGGTTGTGGTGTATCTGGCCATTACGTCCGGACGGTCGAGGAAGTAGGTGATCTTGCGGAACCCTTCCGCTTCGCATTGGGTGCAGAAATGCCCGCCGGATTTATACAATCCTTCCAGTGCTTTGTTCTCCTGAGGTTTTACCTCGGTCACTATTTCCAGCGTGAAGCCTGCCGGTACATCGAGAATAGTCAGGCTGTCTTCATTAAGCTGATATTGCCCGGCAGTCAGTAGCTGATCATTCAGCTTTACCGCGATCAGCTTGAGGCGTTCACCTTGCAGGATAAGCGGCTGGTTTTGTTGCGAGTGCTCATGGTTGCTGTGTATGCTGAGGCGTGACGTGATCCGCGCATAGTCGTCATGCAGGTCGAAGTGCAGGTCAACTGTATCAATCAGGTAGCGTGGGGCGGTGTAGTCTTTTAAAAAAATGGCCTTGGGTGCGTCGCTTATTACTTTGTCTGGGGCGTTCATGCGTTAATCCGTAGATGTTGTCGTGGTGTGGCGAGATTGGTGATACGGGTCATAACGGTGACTAAATTTTTTCTTGATAAAACCTGACTAAATTTCGTCCATCTTCTTTGGCTTGATACATAGCTGTATCAGCCCATTTGAGGACATCGTCCTGCAGGGTGTGTTGATTGAACAATGCCACGCCTATGCTTGATGTGCAACGGTGTTCAACCATCGTATCTGCATTATCTTGCTGTTGCAGCTTAAGTATATAAGCCTGTGCGAGTGCGCTGCGGATTTTTTCCGCGATCAGACCCGCATGCCGGGCTGATTCGGTACGGTCTTTATCCAGCTCGTTGAGCAAGACGACAAACTCATCTCCGCCCAGTCGCGCAACGGTATCGACTTCGCGCAAACAATCGGTGATGCGGTGGGCAACCTCGATAAGCAGTAAATCGCCCATAGCGTGTCCATGGGTATCGTTGAGCGCCTTGAAGTTATCCAGATCGATGAACATCACTGCGCCATAACTTTCACTGCGTCTGGCTGCCAGCAATGCCTGACTTAAACGCTCCAGTAACAAACGGCGATTCGGCAGTTGCGTCAAGGTGTCATAGAAAGCCAGCTTGTGTATCGTCGCTTCGTTTTTCTTGCGTTCGCTGATATCGAGGAAGGTTGCAATTGCACCGACCACATTGCCGTCTCTGAAAATGGGCTGGGACCAATACTCGACGGGTATGGCAACGCCATCCTTGCGCCAGAACACTTCATCGACTACATGCACTTTTTGCTGTTGCTGATACGCGGCGTACATGCGGCATTCCTGGGCCGGGTAGTAACTGCCGTCAGGGTGCGAGTGGTGGATGAGTTCGTGTATATGCTTGCCGATAATCTCATCTGCAGTTGTATAACCTAGCAGCTGCAAACAGGACTGGTTCACAAAAGTACAGTTGCCATCAGTATCTACGCCGTAAGCACCTTCGGCCATGGAGTTGAGCAGGGAGTTCAGTTTCTCGTTCAGTTCACGCAGCGCAATTTCTGCCTGTTTACGCTCGGTTATGTCTTCATAAATCGCGACTACTTCGCCTGTCGGCAGGCGATATACATAGTTGTCCCGCCAACCGGACATGTGCACATCCTGATAAAAGGTGGCAGGTAAACGTTCGGGCTGGCCGGTTTTCCAGACACGCTGCAGCACATCGACCAAACCGAATTCCCTGATGCCGGGAAAGGCTACAGTCAGGCGTTTGCCGATGACGTCTTCGCGTTTCATTTTATCCGCTAGCTCAGCGGCACGGTTGTAATCCAGGAAGATGAAATCATTGCCATCATCAACTGCAACATAGATCGCCACGCAACTGCTCATGTGCTGGAACAGTGAATGGAATAGGGCTTCACTGTAAGGATTAACACGGGCTTCTGATTGGATGGGGGTATGCATAAGCTGAATTTACTTCCTGAATGCAGTATCACGACTGTGTTTTTAGACTATATACCGATAATGACCAGCACTCCAGATTATCAAGTCAATCAATTTGTCTCTCTGTCACCCAGCTACAGGCTCAAGCGCGAGGTTCAGATTAACAGAAAGTACCGTGATATCAACCCTATGTGCGATAGCGAACAGATAGGCCTGAACCGAACCGGTATTGTTTAAAAATTCAGACAGTACAACCTGCACGTAACACGTGTATGCTCTATGCGAGATATGCAAGCAAAGCAGGCGATTATTCAAGGGTCACGTATGGATACACCGCAACATTATAATCAGAATCATCTGCTTGCCGCCTTGCCTGCGGCTGAAGTCGAACGCCTGGCACCCCATCTGGAACTGGTGAAGCTGCCGCTGGGCGAAGTAATCTATGAATCGGGTGGCCAGTTATCACATGCCTATTTCCCGACTAGCGCGATTGTGTCACTGCACTACGTGATGGAGAGCGGCGCATCTTCCGAAATCGCGGGTGTGGGTAATGAGGGGGTGCTGGGCGTTTCGCTGTTCATGGGTGGAAAAACCACACCCAGCCGGGCCACTGTGCAGACCGGCGGTTATGGCTATCGACTGAAGGCCCGGATCTTCGTGGACGAATTCAATCTTGCCGGGCCGACGATGCGCTTGATGTTGCGCTATACGCAGGCATTGATGACGCAAATATCACAAACTGCGGTCTGTAACCGGCATCACTCACTGGAGCAGCAGTTGTGTCGCTGGCTGCTGTTAACGCTAGATCGGTTGCCGTCTAATGAATTGACCATGACGCAGGAATTGATCGCCGGCATGCTAGGCGTACGTCGCGAAGGCATCACCGAAAATGCGGGGAATTTGCAGCGTGCCGGCCTGATTAATTACCGGCGCGGTCACATTACTGTCCTTGATCGGATGGGGCTGGAATCCCATACCTGTGAATGTTACAACGTCGTCAAGAAGGAATTCCATCGCTTGTTGAGCGACACGGATGTCGCTAACAGTCAGTTAAAGTAATCGGGTACAGATGCATTATGGAAACATTAAGCGTTGATGGCGGTGCTTTGTGAGAGAATCGATGGATAAATCGATGCTGCAGTGGTTAGCTGCTTTTTAATCATGCCCGGCAAAAGTTTTCACGTTGGGATGGGATTTTTTCCATGTCAGCACCCCGGTATTTACCAGCTATCGCATGCTATAGAGAGCCGAAGCGAACAGGTCACGGGTGGTTAAGCAAGTTTTTTATTCAATATGGAGCAGATGATGTATCCAGTATTCCACCAACATAGTTTCACACACTGATTATTGATACTTTTATTATGGAAAACAGTGATTTGCTGCGACACATGCTAATTAAAAGCCTTATGGCACAGCACACTGAAAAAGTGGCGGATGCCGCGGTTGATTTATGGGAGCAGATGGCTACCCAGATTATTTCTATCGTCGGTGAAGCCGGGTTCAATTCGCTGTATGCGCGTAGTGTATTCCTGACGCAGATGTCATTCCCCTGGCTTGCGGCCAGTTCATCGTTACCCCAGCCTGATCACCGCTTCGCTGAACTGAAAATGAGCCTGAAAGCCAAAACGGCAGCGCAAGTCAGTGAGGCGAATACGCTGTTATTGATTACGTTTACCGATATTCTGGCTACATTAATTGGCGAACAGCTGACCACCAGTATTTTACGTTCCGCCTGGGGTAATGACACCCAGGACAGGGCTGACAAGGAATTCAAAAATGAGTAACAAGGTAAATATACGGCGTCTGGCAACAGGCGTACCCGGTCTGGATAACCTGTTGGGTGGCGGACTGCCGGAATTCTCGTTTAACCTGATTGCCGGCACGCCCGGCAGCGGTAAAACGACGCTCGCACATCAGATCATGTTTTCACAGGCCAATCCGGATAATCGGGCGCTGTTCTTCACCGTGCTCGGGGAACCGGTCCTGAAAATGCTGCGTTACCAGCAACAGTTTCCGTTTTTTGATATTAAAAAAGTTAATGATTCGATACGCTTCGTTAACTTGTCATCTGATCTGCTGGAGGGGAATTTTGACCGGGTATTGTCGCGCATAGCCGAAGAAGTAAAAGACTACGCACCCAGTATGGTATTCGTGGATTCATTCCGCTCTGTGGTGCAGTCTGCCAAGCAGATGAAGCACGGCGTATCCGAGCTGCAGCAGTTTGTGCAGCAACTGGGTATGCAAATGACGAGCTGGCAGGCGACCACGTTTCTGATCGGCGAATATCTGACGCCGGAATCCGAATCCAGTCCGGTCTTTACCGTGGCGGATGGCATACTCTGGCTGACGCAAAATATGCAGCGCAACTCCATGCTGCGCAAAATTCAGGTGGTCAAAATGCGGGGCCAGGCTCAGGTTCCCGGCTTGCATACGTTCCGCATCAGCGATAAGGGCATACAGGTTTTCCCGCGCGCCATAATCCAGAAAGGTTCCACTGTAGGTAGTTCGGCACAAGTAACTACCGGGCAGCAGCGCATTGCAATGGGCGTGCCTGAACTGGATGCCATGCTGGGCGGCGGCTTGCCGGCCGGATATTCACTGCTGGTGGTCGGGCCGTCTGGTTCCGGCAAGACCATCCTGGCGACAGAATTTCTCGCCGAAGGCGTGCGCAGAGGCGAACCCGGCGTGATCGCGGCTTTTGAGAAAAGCCCTAACCAGTTATTGAGTAACCAGTTGCATAAGCTGGTCGAGGCTGGACAAGTGGGTGTAATCGATACCCGCTCGCTGGATTTGTCGATAGATGAAACCTTGCATGATCTGATCGAAATGATAACCTGCATGCAGGCAAAGCGTGTTGTTATTGACTCGCTGTCCGGATTCGAGCTGGCGCTGGCACCTGAATTCAGCGAAGATTTTCGTGGCTCGCTGTACCGTATGGTTGCCGAACTGACCAGCATGGGCGTGACCATATTAATGACCTCGGAACTGGAAGACCGTTACACCGATTTACGCTTCAGCCCCTTTGGCAGTGCGTTTCTGGCGGATGCGATTATCGTGCAGCGTTATATTGAAATCGCCGGGCAGTTCAAACGTGTGTTCTCGGTGGTGAAAGTACGTGGCAGCCAGCACAGCAAGGACATCCGCCTGTTCGACATTACCGACGACGGTATCGTTATTGGCGAGACCTTGTCTGGATATGACGGCATCATGTCAGGCCGACCTACGGTTACCCCGTAGCCGGAACGAGCAGCTTTGAGAAAGCGGTAATGAACACAAATGTAAATGACGACACAACAGCTACCGAGAATCCTGGCCTGCAGGATGTGACTGGTCACGACAAAGACGGATTGCTGGCGGCTCGCGGAACAGAGCGGCGGCACGGGGATGATGCTGTCGCGATCAAAGAAACGGCTGCGCTGAACCGTGAAAAATTAGTTACTGCACGCGAAGATGCGGTGCATGTACGCGAAGAAGATGCCCACGAGGTTGAAAAGAAGCAGGCCGCAGCGGATGATCACATGCTGATGTTGCAGCAAGTGAACGAACGACTGATTATTACAACCATCGAAGCGCAGGAATTGGCTGAACAAGTCTACAAAGCGCAAGTTCAGCTGGAAAATGCAAAACTAGCAGCAGAAACCGCCAACCTCGCCAAGTCGGATTTCTTATCCAGCATGAGCCATGAGCTGCGCACTCCGCTGAATGCCATCCTCGGCTTTGCCCAGTTGCTGGAAGCGGGCTCGCCGCCGCCAACGTCTACACAGGCAGACAGGCTGCAGCAGATTACCAAAGCAGGCTGGTATCTGCTGGCGCTGATTAATGAAATCCTTGATCTCGCAACGATTGAATCCGGTAAAGTCCAATTGTCAATGGAGCCTGTGTTGCTGGCGGATGTCCTGCATGAATGCCAGACCATGATAGAGCCGCAGGCACAGCAGCGCGATGTACACATAAATTTTGAGCCATGTCACCCCACCTGGTTTGTCAATGCCGACTACACGCGGCTGAAACAGGTGCTGATTAACCTGTTTTCCAATGCGATTAAATACAACCGCGAGCAGGGAACGGTGCTGGTTAAATGTACTGCGCCTACGCCAGAGCACATACGTATCAGCATCATAGACAACGGTGCCGGTTTGTCGCCAGAAAAGCTGGCGCAACTGTTCCAGCCGTTCAATCGTCTCGGGCAGGAAGCGGGTGACGAACAGGGAACGGGTATTGGTCTGGTAGTGTCCAAACAACTGATTGAGCTGATGTCAGGCAGCATAGGCGTAGCAAGCACAGTCGGCGTAGGCAGCGAGTTCTGGGTGGAGTTGGACAGCACGGTCGCAACGCAATCTGTTGCTGTTGATATTATGCCCGAAGAAATTGTTCAAGAACCTCCAGAGACGTATAGCCTGCTGTATGTGGAAGATAATCCGGCTAACCTGATGCTGGTCGAGCAGATTATTGAGCGTCACCCGCATATACGCATGCTCAGCGCGCAGGATGGCAAGCATGGCATCACGCTTGCCCGCGCTCATATCCCCGATGTGATCCTGATGGACATCAATTTGCCGGGCATTAATGGATTTGAAGCACTCGATATCCTGCGCGCAGACCCGGCCACAGCACATATCCCCGTGGTTGCCCTCAGCGCCAATGCCATGTGTCACGATATCGAGAGAGGCGCAGACGCAGGGTTTTTCTGTTATCTGACTAAACCTATCAATATTCATAAATTGATGGATGCGTTGAACGACGCGCTGAGATTCTCTAAAAATGGGGTAGGGCAATGCAAATTCTGATGAAACTGGATAAATACGATGATTAGCGATCAAGCCATACTCAATGCCTGCATACTGGTTGTAGATGACCAGCAAGCCAATGTGCTGCTGCTGGAGGAAATGCTGCGCGATGCCGGCTACACGTGCATTTCGTCGACGACAGATCCTTATGCAGTTTATGATCTGCATCGCAAAAATCACTACGATCTTATACTGCTTGATCTGCAAATGCCGGGCATGGATGGATTCGAGGTGATGGCGAGTTTGAAGAATATCGAATTGGATGCTTACCTCCCGGTGCTGGTGATCACCGCCCAGCCCGATCACAAATTGCGTGCGCTGGCTGCCGGCGCCAAAGACTTCATCGCAAAACCGTTCGACATGATAGAAGTAAAAACGCGCATCCATAACATGCTGGAAGTGCGGTTGCTGTATAAAAAACTTGGTGATGCCAATAAAGTGCTGGAGCAGACCGTGCAGGAACGGACGGAAGAATTACGGCAAAGTGAAGCGCGTTTTCGCCGTCTGACTGAGTTGTCGTCAGACTGGTATTGGGAGCAGGATGAAAATGGGCACTTTGTGAAAATTTTCGGCCCGGTGCTGGAAATGCTGGGTATTCGCCTGGATGATGCGCTGGGCAGTGTAAGAGATGATAATGGCCTGGGCTGGAATGAGGCTGAGCGCAGGATGCTTGAAGTAAACCTGGCGGCCAGACAGCCATTTCTGGATTTCGTCTATAGCCGGATCCATCCCGATGGCTCGCAGCAATATTTGATGGTGAGCGGAGAGCCCATATTTAGTGCATCCGGCCGATTTTCGGGTTACCGTGGTATCGGCAAGGATGTGACTGA
This sequence comes from Sulfuriferula thiophila, assembly GCF_003864975.1. Classification (NCBI taxonomy): domain Bacteria; kingdom Pseudomonadati; phylum Pseudomonadota; class Betaproteobacteria; order Nitrosomonadales; family Sulfuricellaceae; genus Sulfuriferula; species Sulfuriferula thiophila. Next base: position 385,223 of record NZ_BHGL01000046.1, on the reverse strand, counting down.
ATCCATGCTTCCTCATGATGAATCATCCCTGAATCAGCCTTCTGTACTTGGTCACTAATTTGTGGCCGTTTTTTTTAAGCTGGTAATTCAGCTATTTCTGATACATGCAGGTTAATGTGTGTGCCAACGCACAGTCAATATAGTGTCAGACAGCTATCATCAAGTATGGTTATGCAAAAAACTTCGCGCGTAACTCCTACTTTGCCAGTAATCAGCATAAGCGTTGTCTGATAGCGATATCAACAATCCAGTTTGGTGGTTTGCACCTGCATCCATCGGCTCCATAGATTAATTTGCGCTTTAACAAAGGTAAGTAATGCTTAACACTATCAGTGACTCTACATTTCGTAATCCAACTGCAGGTTCGGCAGAGGGTATCACTGAGGTCAGGCGTCAGGAAACCTTGCTTAAAACTGGCGCATTGCAGAACGCGATTCTTAATAGCGCGAATTTTTCGAGTATTGCCACCGATGAGAAGGGCGTGATTCAGATTTTCAATGTGGGTGCCGAACGTATGCTCGGATACGCTGCCGCCGACGTGATGAACAAGATTACGCCAGCCGATATTTCTGACCCGGAGGAAGTGATCGCGCGTGCCGCTGCATTGAGTATTGAGCTGGAAACCCCGATTACACCGGGTTTCGAGGCATTGGTGTTTAAAGCCTCGCGTGGCATCGAGGATATTTATGAACTGACGTACATTCGTAAAGATGGCAGCCGTTTCCCGGCAGTGGTATCAGTTACCGCACTGCGCGATGCGCAAAATGCCATTATCGGCTATCTGCTGATTGGCACTGATAATACTGCACGCAAGCAGGTTGAAGCCGAGCAGCGACTGCTGGATCAGCGGCTGCGCGACTACCAGTTCTATACGCGCTCGCTGATCGAATCCAACATCGACGCGATCATGACGACTAATCCGTCCGGTGTCATTACCGATGTCAATAATCAGATGGAAGCACTTACCGGATGTACGCGTGATGAATTGATAGGCGCGCCATTCAAGAATTACTTCACCGATCCGGAGCGGGCGGAGGCCGGCATCAAACTGGTGTTAAGCGACAAGAAAGTCACTGACTACGAGCTCACCGCGCGTGCCCGAAATGGCAAGGAAACCGTGGTGTCTTACAATGCGACAACTTTCTATGATCGGGATAATCAGTTGCAAGGAGTGTTCGCTGCTGCGCGTGATGTTACCGAGCGCAAGCGCCTGGATCAGGCGCTGCAGGAAACTAATGCCGAGTTGAAAAGTGCCAAATTCGTTGCGGATAAAGCCAATCTTGCCAAATCGGATTTCCTGTCCAGTATGAGTCATGAATTGCGTTCACCGCTCAATGCGATACTGGGATTTGCGCAATTAATGGAGTCGGGAACGCCGCTGCCAACGCCTACTCAAAAGGGCAGCATCGACCAGATTCTGCAGGCGGGATGGTATCTGCTGGAGCTGATTAATGAAATCCTCGATCTGGCCTTGATCGAGTCCGGCAAACTGTCGCTATCGCTGGAACCTATGTCATTGCCCGAAGTGTTGCTGGATTGTCAGTCCATGATAGAACCGCAGGCTCAGAAAAACGGGATTCGCATGAGTTTCCCCCAGTTTGGCAGCCATTATTATGTGAATGCTGACCGAACCCGGGTAAAACAGGTACTGATCAATCTGCTGACCAATGCAATCAAATACAATCGCGCCGGTGGATCGGTCGATGTGACGTGCAGTGTAGTTTCGGCTGAGCGCATACGCATCAGTGTGCAAGATACCGGTGAAGGTCTGCCTCCGGAAAAAATCGTGCAATTATTCCAGCCGTTTAACCGTCTCGGACAAGAGGCAAGCGCTGAGGAAGGTACCGGCATCGGTCTGGTAGTCAGCAAGCGGCTGGTCGAATTGATGGGCGGTGAAATTGGTGTGGAAAGCACGGTCGGCGTGGGTAGTGTGTTCTGGATAGAGCTGGATCTCGCGGCTATTCCGCAATTTATAGAAGATGCCAATGAACCTTCGGTCATACCCAAAGCACGTGTTCAACATGGCGACTCGCTACGTACCCTGCTGTATATAGAAGATAACCGGGCAAATATGCAACTGGTCGAACAGCTCATTGCGCGGCGTCCCGATTTGCGCCTGCTGGGTGCGAGCGATGGCACGCGCGGTATTATGCTGGCGCGCATCCATCAGCCGAAAGTGATACTGATGGATATCAATCTGCCTGGCATCAGCGGTATTCAGGCATTGAAAATTTTGCGTGATGATCCGGTAACAGCCCATATTCCGGTGCTTGCCATCAGTGCCAATGCCATGCCGCTGGATATCAGCAAGGGTATAGAGGCAGGTTTTTTCCGGTATCTCACCAAGCCGATCAAAGTGAACGAATTTATGGAAGCGCTGGACATGGCGCTGGATATGGCTGAACAGCAATCAACAGTTAAACTGAATGCAGGCGATTTGTCGTGATAACTGCAGACGACATATTCAACGCCAGGATACTGATAGTCGATGATCAGCATGCTAATGTGCTGCTGCTGGAGCAAATGCTGAGCGAAGCCGGTTATCTGTCTATTAGCTCGACCATGGATCCGTTTGCTGTTTGCGATCTGCATCGCGCTCATCACTATGACCTGATACTGCTTGATTTGCAGATGCCGGGCATGGATGGTTTTGAAGTGATGGAAGGTTTGCAGAAAATCGATATTAACGGCTATGTGCCAGTACTGGTCATTACTGCGCAACCAGGCCACAAGCTGCGGGCGCTGTCTTCCGGGGCGAAGGATTTTGTGGCTAAACCATTTGAGCTGATCGAGGTTAAAACGCGTATCCACAACATGCTGGAAGTGCGCTTGTTATACAAGCAGCTGCAACAGTTTAATCAGGCTCTGGAACAAACTGTGACGCTACGTACTGCCGAATTGCGTGACAGTGAAGCGCATTTTCGCCGCCTGTCTGAACTGGCCTCGGACTGGTTCTGGGAACAGGATGAGGATGGCTATTTCACCAAGATACATGGCCCGGTGCAGGAACTGCTCGGTGCACCTATTGATGATGATTTTCTGGAAGTAATCTCGGGCGCGCAGTTGGTGCACTGGGATAAGGCTGAACGCGCAGCACTCAATGCCAACATAACCGCGCGGCGGCCATTTCTGGATTTAATCTGCAGCCGGATCGGTGTGAACGGGGCGCATCAGTATTTTCAGGTGAGCGGTGAGCCGATGTTTGATGCGACTGGTCGCTTTGAAGGTTATCGCGGTGTAGGCAGGGACGTTACCGATATCATGCTGGTTACAGCTCATCATGCGGCATAACGCTGCTTACCCGGTTATTCCAGCTATCGGGCTAGCTGTTGGCGCAGATATTCCTTATGTTTCATAACAAGGTAATCGCCCCGTTCTACTTCATGTAGTTGCCGCGAATATTGCTCGGTATTCCCATACCAAAATTGCAAACGCTGCTCCAGCTGATTTTTGGGTGGCGTGTTCAATCCGGCAAGGTAAGCATCAATGGCCAGATAGTAGCGCATGGTATTGCGTTCCACCACACCGCGCACCCCTTGGATAAAGTCTGGCTGACCATCGGGCTGTTTGCCGGTGACGGTGAAGCCGATTTTATCCCTGCCGATAGTGGTCAGATAGCCTTGCATGGCCAGGCGTCCGGTGAAACCAAATGCATAGGCATAGGTGATATGCAGAAAAGTTCGCCCATCAGCCACCGGCGTGGCTTCAATCCAGATGCGATAATCTCGGGTGCTTAACGGACCGTTTTCGGCATTGAGTTCCACAGCGAAATAGTCCGGCGTTGTGATGACATCGCGATAGTCGAATTCGAGCCGATAGGTATCTTCCAGCGGTTGATAGTATTTTCTGCCGAGGTTAACGCTGAGGACAGTTTTGCCGCTGTTACGGGCGGCATGGCAGTATTTGACATTCATGTGCAGTATCAACACATCGCACCAATGTGCGGAATTGTTGAGGGCGAGATTGACCGTGGTAAACGGATAATCGACCACGGCATAAATATCGCCTTTTAAATCATGCGAAGTTTCGGTTGAATTCAGATAGAGCGCACGTCGAAACGGATTGATGCGCAATTGTTTGCTGACTTCCGTGTACTTGGCGCGTAGCGGTATGTTGGATAGATTCGACTCGGTGGCAAATGATTGTGCGGTCCCGAGCCATGCGTTGCAGATAAATATAAAAGCAGATACCCACCCCAATAATATTGCCCGGTTAATCTGCATGTTCTTATCCTCCTGCAACAAGCGTAGCATGCTGATCCATGGCCTATCTGTGCGATAGCGCACGGAACTGTATTGGTCCGCGCAGCTAGTATCGTAGCCGTTAGCAACGGTATTGCCTGCGACAGGTTGTTGTTCCTATAGGGCGTCATATGGCACATGTGAAAGTAGCAGTAAGCAGTGAAGATGTAGGTAAGGTGTCCTGGCTAAAAAAGCTCGGCCCGGGTCTGATTACAGGTGCTGCCGACGACGATCCCAGCGGCATCGCCACCTATTCACAAGCTGGCGCACAGTTTGGTTTAAGCATGTTGTGGACGGTATGGCTGACTTACCCGTTGATGGTCGGCATCCAGGTTATCAGTGCCAAGATTGGTCGGGTCAGCGGTCATGGTCTGGCCACCAATATGCGCCAACACTATCCGGCCAAGCTGTTATACAGCATCGTCGGGTTGCTGTTAGTGGCCAATACTATCAATATCGCTGCTGACGTGGCTGCCATGGCGGATGCGTTGAAGCTGATGGTAGGCGGCGGCCCAACGCACTGGTACGCCGTCGGTTTTGGCGTGGTATCGCTGTTGCTGCAAATATTTATCCCGTATAGCCGTTACGTGCGGGTGTTGAAATGGCTTACCCTGTCATTGCTTGCATACGTTGCCACTGCGTTCGTCATACACATACCGTGGACGCAGGTGGTAATCAATACCATGCTGCCGCATCTGTCCTGGCAGCCGGCGTACATCACCACTGTCGTTGCGGTGTTCGGTACCACCATTAGTCCTTATCTGTTTTTCTGGCAGGCTTCGCAAGAGGTTGAGGAGCAGCATGCTAATCCGCAGGCAAAGGCGTTAAAAAAGGCGCCTGAGCAGGCAGAAGCCAATTTCCGGCGTATCAAGCTCGATACGTATATCGGTATGGGTTTTTCCAATTTGGTCGCTTTTTTTATCATTCTGACGACCGCCGTGACGCTCAATATGCATGGTATAACCGAGATACAGACATCGGCACAGGCGGCGTCAGCACTGCGTCCGATCGCTGGGGATTTTGCTTTCTGGCTGTTCAGTGCGGGCATTATTGGTACTGGTATGCTGGCAATTCCTGTTTTGGCCGGTTCCGCTGCCTACGCGCTAGCTGGTGCATTCAATTGGCGCAACAGCCTGGAACTTAAACCAAATAAGGCCAAGGGCTTTTATAGCATTATCGTCATTTCTACGTTAATCGGTGTCGGTCTCTGCTTTACGCCTATCGACCCGATTAAAGCTTTGTACTGGAGCGCGGTCATCAACGGCGTCATTTCCGTACCGATTATGGCGGTGATGATGCTGATGGCGACACGCGCGGATATCATGGGGCAATTCGTCATTTCACGCAGACTGAAAGTGCTGGGCTGGGTATGCACAGTAGTCATGGCGATAGCCGTGATCGCCATGTTCTGGTCGTTCGGGCAGTGAAATGCGCCCAGTACTGTTGGTTTATTTGAGCTGCAATTCGTAGCTGCCCGCACCACGCGTTACTGCAATCAGGCGTAACAGCGGATCAAGTTGTTGCTGTTGTTGCGGTGGAACCTGGGCAGTCGCCAGAAAATTCGGCTTATCCCCGTTTGCCCAGGTGCCTTTGCCATCCAGCTTGAGCGGCCCTTGCAGGGTACGCAGCAAGGCATGCGTGGTGGCGCCGTCGCCATTAAGTGTCAATTCATAGTCTCCCAGTGGCGAAACGGTGGTAAACGCTGATCCGGCATCGCGCCATTGCAGGCTGGTATTGCCCTGCATACGGTCGGATGCGAAAGTGAGGTTGGCGACGTGCAGCGATAGATCACCGCTCAGACCCAGCGGTGCTAATTTGGGTATGGCCAGACCCAGGACTGTGGCTGGCAGGTTGATGTCGGCGTTCGTAATCTCAACCTGGGATACCGATAATGTTACGGTAACCGGCTGGGTCGATTGCGCCAGATTGAGCAGGTAAACCAGATGTCCGCGCAGTAACGACGCGGGCTGCATATGCCAGGCCAGACTTTGTGCACCACCAGCTCGTCCACTGGTATCCCGTATCTCAAGTTGTCCCGTCCCTGACCATAGCGTGCCCTGTGTTTCAACCAGACGCAATTTGCCCTGACTGATGCGCTGCAAGGCCGTATCCATCAATGTTGCGGGCGCGGTAATGATAATAGCTAGCGTATAGACTGCAAGTCCAATGGTGATGATAGTTAATCGCTTCATGTTCAATGCTGGGCGCGTTGCAGCGTCGCAGTCACGCTGACCATGCCCGGCGCAGGCAATGCTTCAATCTGGCTGGTATCCAGTCGGATTTGCTGCGCTTTCAGGCTGGTGACCCAGTTGAGCCAGTCGCTGAATGCAACAGCGTTGAATACCACTTGCACATGATCAGCATCAGGAGCATCCATTTTAATCAGCGCATGAGTTAATCCTGCTGCGTCGGTTTGTGCTTGTACCAGTGTGCGCAGATCAGTGTGCGAGGCAGGGGGCGTGGGAACAGCACGCAACTGTCCGAGCTCGATGCTCTGCTGTTCGAGCTGGCTTGCCTGCGCTCGCAACGTCGTCACGCTGGCACGCAATCGTTGATGCGCTTTGCCACCCGACTGTATCAGCCATAAATACAATGTGGCGCTGATGATGATGCTGAGTATGACGATGAAAGTGCGCTCCCGCGGCGCCCGTGATTCCCATGCTTTGCGTAGTTGTGTTTTCATGATGCCCTTATGATCAGGAGTGTGCTGGTGCTGGTGTCATTGCTGGGGGCAGCGTCAACGTTCAAGCCGGATTGGCGTAGGTGCGCCATGATGGTTTGCACCATGGTGTTTTCGTTGCTGGTCAGCTTGAGTGTCATCTGGCCACTCTCATAGGACACGGCGCTGACTGTTCCGGCAGGCAGTGTTTTTGTCGCTGCGGCCACTTGCACTATCATCGGTAAAAAGTCCCCGCTGTCGGCCACGCCAGCACTATGCCGGGCTTCAGCGAGTTTGCGGCGCATTTGCAGGGCTGGATCGACTACGGCAACTGCATCGGGAAAGCTGGCGCGAAACTGCATTTCCATTTGCTTGCGTAATGTGTGTTGGTCGCTGGCAAGTATTGACCAGTCAGAGATGAGTGCGACAGCATGCAGCGTCAGCGCGGCACCCAGTATCCAGGCTGCCGGTCGCAGCCGTGCAGCCATACCGGTTAGGCCACGCCAGCGTTCGCGTTGCTGCGCCATGCTGATGCCAGCATTGGGCGGAGCGGAGCGCCAGTCCCAGGTGCCGGCGATGTACAGCGCTGTGCCGAGTTCGTGTTGCCATGCCGCAATATCCGGTACAGCATCCGCCGTTGTCATATACAACGCAATTGATGTCGGGCTGGCATCGCGTGTTTTTGCTTCTTCCAGCATGAGGCGCAGAAATAGCGGTGGTGTAGTCTGGTCGCCACTGTCCGTTGCTGCACCTTCGAATGTCCCGGTACGCACAAAGCCTTCGCTGCCATCCCAGGCAACACTCCATTCATTAGCTTGTATCGGCAGCAATAGCGTTTCGCTGTGCACTTCATCGACGCGTATGCCAACCGCGCCGAGTGTGAGATACCAGCGTGCGAGTCCTTGCTTGTCGATCACGGCAAGCGCATCTTCTTCTCCGGTTGATCCGAGCCAGCTTACCTGATTGACATCCGGGTCAGCGGCGGTTTTATCCTCAATCGCGAAAGCCAGCAGGGATCCGCTACGGTGTCTGGCACTCTGTGGTATGCGTGCGCGCGTGATCAATACCTCAGCTGCGGGGATGACCAGTTGCACACGTTCAACGTGTTGCGGCAGATCGGTGAGGCGGCCTGCGCCGCTAATCGGTTCGCGATGGTCACTGATTAATACCCATTCACAGTGCTGTGTTTGATCGAGTAGTGAGCCATAGATGCGGAGTAAGCTCATAGCATTTTTCTCCAGAGTATAGTTGGCCAATTGGTGTTGGTGCGCGCGAGCAGGGCGATACTGCGCGCCTGTGCGCTGCCGATGGTGACGCGCATTTTCACCTGAAAGTAATTGCTGCTAAATGCGATGTTTTCAGCTGCTGGCTGAATATCCCTGGGCAACTGGTTGAGGAAATCAGCCTGGTCACGAAAATAAGTACTTGTGCGTTTTGCAACCAGAGCACGGGCCGCGTCCAGACCCAGCCCGTCAATCTCCGCGGCAAGGACTTCAGGCGATGCGGTATTCACGTTGACGGCAGTGAACACAGGCAATGCCGAGACGTAGGGGCGAAGCCGCTCGCGTACGCCATCATCAAAGCCGCGCACCAGCGCCAGTTCGGCTATATCAATCAATGGCCGGTTGGCCGTGAGGTAAGGTTGCGGTAATGCCAGATAATAGGCATCTTCGGCGCCTCCTTGCGGCTGGGCCTCGCTGTCGGTGTCGATCCAGTCGGCCGCAGCGTCAGCGAGTGTGGGCGGCAAACTGAGTATGGATAGCAGACGTTTAAAACTGGCGAGCTGGGCGAGATTGACTTTGCCATCTTTCACCAGATTGTTGAGATTGAACTTGCCCTGCTGATCCTCGATCTGACCGGTAAGGCTACCGTTTTCAACAGGAATCGGCGGCAGCCGTAGCGCCCATGCTTCCCCCAGGTAGTCGACATTGCTCACGCGGCGATCATCGCTCAGCAGTGCGCGCGTCCAGTCCAGGCCAACGGCAATCAGCGTTTGCGCCTGGACGTGATCGCTGGCCAATTCATTTTGTCGCATCCAGGTGCTTTGTGTGGTCATCATCGCTGTTGCTGCCAATGCAGCAAGGGCGACTACGCCCATGGCGAGTACGATGGCGACACCGCGTTGTCGGGTTTTCATGATGTTAAGGTAAAAATACGCACGATATCTTCGCCGGTAGTGAGCACAATACGCAGGCGTATGGCTCGGGGGACGGGGGTGTCATTCGGTGACGACGGCCATGTGTTAATCCAGTTAAGGTTCATATCCAGATACTGCATTTCAAATCTGGTTACGCCACTCAGCACGGGATAGCGTACCGGCAGTGAAGCAGGTGGCATGTCCAGTACCGGCCATAGCCACAGTTCTATCTGCTGTTTTTCGTTGAGTCGATAGGCAATGCGTCGTGGCGTATCCATGCCCTCGGACGAAGCAAAACGACTGAATGTCAGGCGCGGTTCATACACGGCATCAGCCTGGCCCAGCCATGCCGGTGCAGTGCCGGTTGCCGTTCGTACGGGCCGGGGTGCTGCGAGCTTCACGTCGTGTTCGAAGCGTGCGAAAAAAGCAGTCACGTGGCGCCATTTTTCGGTTTGCTGCTCTATGTGTACGCGTGCATCCAGCACTGCGCTCAGGCCGCGGTAGGACATGAGTGCCAGCAACGAGAGTATAAGCAGCGCGGTGAGTAGCTCTATCAGGGTAAATCCGCGTAGTGAACTGCGCGCAGCGATGTTCATTGGGGCGTACTCGGTGGCTGACTGACAAATCCGACCAGATGTGCGAGCACGTGAGTGTCCTCGGCTACGGCGTATACACTGATATTGACCCGACGAAACGCTGTATTGGGGGTGGCGATAACTTCTTCGCGCCAGATGAAAGGCATGCCGCCCTGACGCTGATTACCGCTTTGCGTGCCAATTGGTAGCCAGATGTCGCGTGCACGCTGTTCCGCCAGCACATTTTCAGCTACCCAGCCGGCGAGCAGGCGTGCGCGCAATTCGCCAACGCTGTTTGTGCCACCGCCCGCGACGCGCAAGGAGGCAAGCAGGGCGATGGAAATGATGGCAAGCGCAACCAGCACTTCTATCAACGTAAAACCGCTGTGCTTTTTATTGTGCCAACTGAGCATTTGCGCCTCCCGTGTCGGGTAACACGCTTACGTCGCCAACCGGTGAATTCGCTATGGTGAAATGCGCGGTACCCAGCGACATTTCTACGCTGAAGACGAGCATCGAGCCATAAGGAGAGAATTCCACCCGCATGGGTAGTGATGAGCGCATGTTTTCTATACGCAGGTTGGTAATCGTCATTCCTGCGGGCAGGGTGCGCGCTCGCAGTAAGTCATCTTGGCTAATTTCGGACCAGCCTGTGTCTTCACTGAATCGCCAGAACCGATAGCCGCGCCCATCGGCAGTCCATGCGACAGGCTTGCCGCTGAAGCGTGATTCTGTTTCGGCAATGTTCATCAATTGCACCAGTCTGTTCACTTCAACACGCAGTAATGCGCTGTTGTCAGGCTGAATGATAGTGCTCGCCAGCCCGACCAGTATGCCCATGATCAGCAACACGATCAGCATTTCTATGAGCGTGAAGCCGCTAATTTTCATGCTTGTGTAGCGTTTATGTGCTGACAACCGCGTTACCTGATTGTTTGCCGGGGATAGCATCAACTAACCCGGCCTAGAGCGACCAGGAGCCTATATCCGCATCGTTACCTTCACCACCCGGCGCGCTGTCGGCACCCAAACTGAAAATATCGATCTCGCCGTGTACGCCGGGATTCAGATATTGGTAAGGATTACCCCAGGGGTCTTTCGGCAGGCGCTCGATATAGCCACCGGCTTTCCAGTTGAGTGGTAGCGGCGCAGTGGTCGGCCGCACGGCGAGTGCCTGCAGACCCTGCTCGGTAACTGGATAACGCTGATTATCCAGACGATAAAGTTTGAGTCCCTGCATCAGGCTCGCAATATCCTGCTTGGCCGCCATGACGCGCGCCTCGTCAGGCCGGCTGATGATTTTCGGTACCACCAGTACGGCGAGTATGCCCAGAATGACGACCACTATCATCACTTCGAGCAACGTAAAACCACGTTGCCAGTTCGTTACTTTCATATCTGCTCCCAAGTGTTGCATTACACCGAGCGCATGATGATTTTGCCCTCTGGCGAGATGGGGCCAAGTATCTGCTTTGGGCAGAATTCGTTCTGTGCGATAGCGCACATACAGCCGAAATTTTTTACTCTACCATGCCTGGCATATGGGAATTTTCCGTCTGACCGGATGCGGATTCATCTGGCCGAATAGGGTGTGTGCCGTCATTCCATGTGGTGGTGCGCCAGCAATGAAAGAAGCAACTGTCCTCATTAGATAGATCAAATTTTGCTCAAACTGCCGCGGTTAATTCGGTGACGATTACTGCTGTGGTGGTGCTCGCCCTGGTGGTGGCTTACTGGACCTGGGAGTGGTTTGCGCCGCTGCCTGAACCGCGCGCGCAGGCAGCCGCCAAGGTGTACGAGCATGCCGGATCAGCGGATGGTTTGTTTGGGAAAACGGAGCGGAACAGTAGTCGTGTCTCTCCGACAGGTATCGCGATCCGTTTGCTGGGCAGTGTGGCGGCAACGCCGGGTCGGCGTGGTTACGCGATCGTGAAACTGGAGCCGAAACAGATACTTACGGTGCAAGAGGGAGACGATATCGCTCCGGGTATCCGGCTTGAGGAAGTCAGTACGGATCACCTCGTTCTGGTACGTGGCGGGATTCGCGAAACGCTGGCCTGGCCCGAGAAAAGCCTGACTGCAGGACCTGTTGTCCCGCCAATGAACAAATAGAGACCTTTGCACGATGTAGCGAGCGCAGTTCAGATGAGGCGGAAATCAGCGAAAAAGCGGAGTGTACAACTAGTACATGAGCATTTTGAGCTGATTTCCAACGAAATATGAACAAGCGCAGTAATCGTGCAAAGGTCTCAAACAAAGAATGCCGTGATAAATGATGCCATGTAAGGGGTTAAGATGAAGCGCAGCTGGATAAAAACTGGATTTTTGTGCATGGGGGTGTTACTGCCTGCCGGACAGGTGTGGGCTGTCAGTGATTCTGCGCCCCCGGCTATCATGGCATCGGTAGAAAAACCCCGGCAAGGCGGTGTCCCTACCGGAGCGGATGCGGTCACGCTTAATTTTGTTAATGCCGATATCGAGGGGGTAGTCAAAGTCATCAGCGATATCACAGGCAAGAATTTTCTGCTCGACCCGCGCGTCAAAGGGGTGATCAATATTTACTCGGCAAAACCGATACCGCGATCTTCGGTTTACGATGTATTTCTGTCTGCGTTACGTTTGCAGGGATTTAGTGTAATCGAAGACCGGGGACTGGTGAAAATTGTACCCGAGGCAGATGCCAAGCTGAATTCCAGCCCTACATTTGGTGCAGCGGAACAGGCGCGGGGTGGTGGCGACCGCATCCAAACCCGGATTTTTACCATGAAATACGAATCGGCAGCGCAGATGGTACCGATCCTGCGTCCGCTGATTGCACCCAGCAATGCCATTACCGCCTATCCGAATAGCAATACGCTGGTGATTACCGATTACGCAAGCAATCTGCAGCGGCTGGAAAAAATTATCGACTCCATTGATCGACCAAACGGCAGCGACCCTGTCATCATTCCGCTACAGTACGCTTCTGCGGTTGATGTCGCGGTTACAGTGAATCGTCTGTTCGACGAAGCGACACAGGTTCAGGGAACTACGGGTATAGAGCCGATACAGCGCATCACCGTGATTGCGGATGTGCGTTCAAATAGCCTGCTGGTGCGCTCAAGCAATCCGGCGCGGCTTACCCAGTTGCGTAAATTTGTGGCCATGCTCGATTCGCCTACCAATGCGGGTGGCAACATACACGTCGTCTATTTGAAAAATGCCGAAGCGGTAAAACTGGCTGAAACCTTGCGTGCTATCTATCAGGGCGATACCGGCAGTGCCAGCGTGACATCACGTTCAGCGAGTGCGACTACCACACTTGCTGCACCTGTCGTAATGCAGGCGCAGGGTGCATCGGCTTCGCTGGGTCCAAATCAGACTTCGAGTGCACCAGCCATGCCTGGCATCATTCAGGCTGATGCGGCTACCAACTCGATTATTATTACCGCGTCTGATGCGGTTTACAATAATTTGCGGGCTGCACTGGATAAGCTGGATGTGCGCCGTGCACAGGTCTATGTTGAAGCGCTGATTGCCGAGGTAACGGCTGACAAGGCGGCAGAATTTGGGATTCAATGGCAGGATTTGAGCGGTCTTGGCGGCACTAGTGCCCAGGCTTTCGGCGGTACCAATTTTGGTACGCCGGGTCAGAATATCGTTGGCATTTCCAAGAATCCAACCGGTATTTCACCAGGACTGAATATCGGCATCGTCAAAGGCCAGATCAGTATCCCCGGTATCGGCCAGATTCTTAATCTTGGCCTGTTGGTACGGGCGCTGCAGTCAGATGCCAATGCAAATATTCTGTCCACGCCAACCCTGTTGACTATGGACAACGAAGAAGCCGCCATCGTCATTGGTCAGAATGTCCCTTTTATTACCGGTCAGTATGCGACGTCGGGTGCTGCCACTACCCCCACGCCGTTTCAGACCATAGAACGTCGCGATGTCGGCTTGACGCTGCGGATCAAGCCGCAAATCTCCGAAGGCGGTACGGTACGCCTGCAAATCTATCAGGAAGTCTCCAGCGTTCAGGATGCGACTAATGCTGCGGGTGTGATCACCAACAAGCGGGCTGTGTCCTCGACGGTACTGGTCGATGACGGGCAGATTGTGGTGATTGGTGGTCTGATTCAGGATACCGTCAGCGACGGCGAACAGAAGGTGCCGGTGCTGGGTGATATTCCGTGGTTGGGGGGCATGTTCCGCTACAAGACGCGCTCACATCACAAGACTAATCTGATGATATTCCTGCGGCCAACGCTGGTGCGTGACAGTCAGCGCGCAAACACATACACCAGTGAACGTTATGATTACATCCTCGGCGAACAGCGCAAGGCACAGCCTGCTCATGATGAGATTCTGCCAGATATGGTGTCGCCTACTTTGCCGCCGCGGCCGTTATCACCTACGCCGCCACCGGTTGAAACGCAGCCAGCCCATGTTGGCGGGGTATAACCATGAACCGTGCGGCACTCAAGATTCCTTATGCGTTTGCCAAGAGCAACGGGGTGGTGGTTACTGCGCTGCATGACGATTACGCCGAGGTGGCTGTGCGCAGCGATGCGCAGTCAGGCGCACTGGCCGAGTTGCGGCGGATATTAAGCGTGCCGCTACGTGCGCGCCGCATTGACAGTGTGGAATTTGACGAACTGGTCAGCGCGTCATACAACGGCGCTAATGCGGGTGCAGCTGTACTGGCTGACGATCTGGCACAGGATCTGGACTTGTCCAGATTATTGCAGGAAATCCCCAAGGTTGAAGATTTGCTCGAGAGTCAGGACGATGCGCCAGTTATACGCCTGATCAATGCGCTGTTCACACAAGCGTTGCGCGATGGCGCATCGGATATTCATATTGAACCATTTGAAACCCGGTCGGTAGTGCGGTTACGCATAGACGGGACGCTACGCGACTTGATCGAGCCTGCGCGTGCATTGCATGGCGCCATCGTCTCCCGTATCAAAATCATGTCGCAGCTGGATATAGCGGAAAAGCGTCTGCCGCAGGATGGTCGCATCACCCTGCGCGTGGCGGGCAAGCCGGTTGATGTCCGCGTTTCTACGATACCAACCGGGCATGGCGAACGCGTGGTGTTGCGCTTGCTCGACAAGCAGGCGGGACGTCTTGACCTGACCAAGCTGGGTATGGACGATGCCACGCTGGCGCATATTGATAAACTGATACTGGAGCCGCATGGCATTGTCCTGATTACCGGGCCGACTGGCTCGGGTAAGACTACTACGCTCTACGCGGCACTATCACGACTGGATGCGTCTGCGCTGAATATCATGACGGTGGAAGACCCGATTGAATATGACCTTGATGGCATCAGTCAGACTCAGGTCAATCCGCGCATCGAGATGGGTTTTGCGCGGGCATTGCGCACTATCCTGCGGCAGGATCCGGACGTGGTCATGATCGGTGAAATCCGTGATCTGGAGACGGCGCAAATTGCGGTTCAGGCCAGCCTGACCGGCCACCTGGTATTTGCCACGCTGCATACCAATGATGCCATCAGTGCAGTTACCCGACTGGTTGACATGGGGGTGGAGCCGTTTCTGCTGTCCTCCAGTCTGATCGGCGTGGGCGCACAACGTCTGGTGCGCCGTCTGTGCATGGCTTGTCGCAAACCTTTCTCCGCTGATGCCACACAATTACGTGCGCTCGGCTTCACGCCTACCGATGGCACGCTGTATTCGGCACAAGGCTGCCCTGCCTGCAATCACACCGGCTACCGTGGCCGTACCGGTATTTATGAATTACTCACCGTCGATGACGACTTGCGCCGTCTGGTGCACGATCGGGCTTCCGAGCAGGTGCTGCGTGCCCACGTGGTGTCGCGCGGCATGCGCTCGTTGCGCGATGATGGCATGCGTCTGGCTGCTCAGGGGCTGATCAGTCTTGAAGAAGTCGTGCGCGTCACGCGCGAGTAATCACCCATTATGGAAGCATTTCAATATCAGGCGCTAGACGCCGCCGGCCGTAGCGTATCAGGTGTAGTGCAAGCCGATACCTCGCGTCAGGCGCGCACACAGCTGCGCGCGCAAGGCTTGCTGCCGGTAGAGGTCAGTCAGGTTCATGCCCGCGCCCGTGCGAGCGTAGTGTGGGCGCGAGGCATCTCGGCGACGGAACTCAGTTTGCTGACCCGGCAGATGGCCACCTTGCTCGACTCGGGGCTGACGCTGGAGCAGACGCTCAATGCGCTGATCGAAGAAGCGGCCGAGCCGATGACGCGCGAGGTGCTTACTGGTGTCAAAACCGAAGTAACGTCAGGTCAGTCATTAGCTGAGGCGCTGGGGGCTTTTGACAAGAGTTTCCCCGACTTCTATCGCGCACTGGTGCATGGTGGTGAGGAATCAGGCGCGCTGTCAACCGTGTTGCAACATCTTGCCGATTATCTCGATGCACGTCAGGCGTTGAAACAGAAAACCAGTCTGGCGCTGCTTTACCCTGTTCTGGTCACCATCGTGGCGGTTACGATAGTCACTGGTTTGCTGGTTTATGTGGTGCCGCAGGTGGTGCAGGTATTTCAGCAATCACGGCAGAGCCTGCCGTTGCTGACACGCTCGCTGATCGCCCTGAGCGATTTTTTGCGGGCGACCTGGCCGTATCTGGTGGTCATTATCGGTGCTGCGATTACTGCCGCACGCATGGCATTGCGTAGTGATGTGAACAGACGGCGCTGGCATGCACTGTTGTTGCGCACGCCATGGCTGGGGCCGTTAATTCGCAGCATCAATACTTCACGCTTTGCCAGTACGCTCGCCATTCTGGTTGGTGGCGGTGTGCCGTTGCTTTCGGCATTGGCATCTGGTGCCAGAGTAATGACAAATATGGTGTTGCGGGAAGCGGTTGAGCACGCCATAGAGCGGGTGCGTGAAGGTGCGAGTCTGGCGCGTGCGCTGGGCGCATCGCGGGCGTTTCCACCGTTGCTGATACATATGGTCGCGAGCGGCGAGGTGAGCGGCAAGCTGGAACAGATGCTGCAGCGCGCCGCGCAACTGGAAACACGCTCGCTGGAGCGACGCCTGACCGTGTTCCTGACACTGCTTGAGCCAGTAATGATACTGGTGATGGGTGGCATCGTGCTCATGATCGTGCTTGCGATTCTGCTGCCGATTATAGAAATCAATCAGCTGGTGCATTGAGTGCTGACGGCATCTCTAGGTTTTTGTTTTTTTGATGTTTTCAATTAAAAACGGCTTTTATGTGTGCTAGCGCACAGATCGTCATTATTGAAAGGCGGATAACCATAAAAGGTATGAGAAATTGTCCCGGTTACGGTTGCTCGCATTTCTGAATTTGAGTCAATCAGCCCGAGACTCGCATAACTGTGCAGTGTGTCTGTATTGAATGCTGTGTTAAAGCGCCGGTCATGATATCGGTGAGGGGGCGGTAGATTACACCCGTTTTTTAGCGTAAATTTAAGAGGAGAAGCAAATGAACAGATTCGTAGGCATTACTAAACCACTGATGTGGTTTACGGCTCTGCTACTCGCCGTTTCGGCAGCAGGATGTGGAAGCGGTGGCGGTGGTCAAGGCGCGATTTTGGGAGCACCCGTTGCGCCAATTTCTGTTGCACCAGCAGGTGCGATTGTTCCCGGAGCTGTATGTACGGCTGCCACGGGCCCCACAATTCCTACAGTGACGGTGTCTGATCCTACGGATGGTAATCAGTCCGCAACGACCAGTACGAGTGGTGTTGCTAACGCCGGTAAATTGATCACGGCCACTTTCAGTATAGCGATGAATCCGGCAACCATTAATTCCACGACATTTACGCTGGCTCCATCTGGCGGATCTGTTCTTACCCCCGCATCGGTAACCTATAACACAACCACACATGTAGCGACTTTAACAACAACATCTGCGTTATTGGCTAATACTGCTTATCTGGCAATCATTACTCAGGGTGCTACAAGTGCTGCGGGAACCCCTATCGCGTGTAGCTATGCATGGAACTTCAAGACCGCGGCTGCAGCTACTACAGGTGCGGCACCGGTAAATCTGGGAACAGCCACATCATTTGCTATCGCGGCTGCTGCGGGAGTGACTAATACCTCTACCACACCGCTTAGTCACATTAATGGGGATGCGGTGCTGGATCCAACCACGACCTGTAATGGTGTGACTATTGATGCTGCCGGAGGTTTCGGTACTTGCGGGGGATCTGCGCCAACCATTACCGGGACGGTAATCAGTCCTTTGTTCAATACAGGCGTTACCTCAACTGCCATCAAGAACGACTTACTCGCAGCATATAACAGCATAACGCCTGCAAATCTTCCTGGAGCTACTGTACTTGGATGCGGAACGATAGGAACCGGTGGTGGTGCGGGCGCAGGCATAGGTTGTGCGGGTAATGCCACCCTTCCTCCCGGTGTCTATATCTCCTCCACAAATTCAACTATTGGGGTAACAGGCGTACTCACACTTGATGGCCAGGGCGACACCAACGCCACATTTATTTTCCAGGCACCCTCTGCGCTTACCACTGCAGCAGGTGCGCCTGGGCTGCCTGGGAGCGAGATAGTGCTGATCAATGGCGCCAAGGCATCCAACGTATTCTGGCAGGTTGGTAGCTCTGCGACTATTGGAACCTACGCCTTGTTCCAAGGAAATATATTGGCTGATACAACCATCACTATGGGAACCAGCTCAACGTCCTGCGGTAGATTGTTGGCTGGGGCAGTTACAACCAGTGGCGCGTTTGTGTTCGATACCAATGTGGTTTCCGTACCAGGTAATGGTTGCCCATTGTAAGTACGGCAAGGCCTACATTATTACAGTAACCACACACCGTCCCTTAACGATTTGGATTAGGGACGGTAAACTCTCTTGGAGAACAACATGAAATTAGCAAGCGCCAAATTAGCTAGAGTCTCAGGCACACTGAGCTTGGCGGTACTCGCTGCAATCGTTAGTCAATATGCAGTGGCGGACGATGCGGGCTGGTATGTAGGGGGTAACGTCGGCCAATCCAGAGCAAAAATTGACGACGAACGCATTACTAAGAACATACTCGGAGCCGGTTTTACTTCGGTGACGATTAGCGATGACGATCGTGATATCGGTTATAAGCTGTTTGCCGGATATCAATTCAACAAGTATTTCGCACTTGAAGGTGGTTATTTTAATCTGGGTAAGTTTGGCTATACAGCGACCACAGTACCAGCAGGGACATTGAATGGCACGATTAGGCTGCAGGGCTTGAATCTTGACGCAGTCGGTTTGTGGCCTATTACTGAAAAGTTTTCGGCATTCGGTCGATTGGGTGCTAATTACGCTGAAGCTAAAGACAGCTTTGTAGGTACAGGGGCTGTTGTCGTTACTAACCCTAATCCAAGCAAACGCGATACGAATATCAAGTTTGGTTTGGGACTTCAATATGCGTTTACTGAATCTACAGCTATGCGTCTTGAGGCAGAACGCTATGTGATCAATGATGCGGTTGGTAATCGCGGTGATATCGATCTTATTTCGCTCGGCCTGGTCTATCGTTTCGGCGCTAAAAAGCCGGCTCCGGCTCCTGAGCCGGTTGTGGTAGCTGCAGCACCTGCACCTGCACCTGAGGTCGTGGCTCCGCCACCGGAACCGGTTGTTGTAGCGCCGCGACCTGTGCCGAAGAAAGTTTCATTCTCGGCTGATTCGCTGTTCGATTTTGACAAGGCCAGTGTGAAACCTGCCGGTAAGCAGGAACTTGATCAGTTTGCTGCCGATTTGCAAGGTTCCAAGTATGAAGTGATTACTGTAACGGGGCACAGTGACCGTATCGGTACGCATAAATACAACATGAAGCTTTCTACGCAACGTGCTGAATCAGTCAAAGCTTATCTGGTTGAGTCCGCTGGTATTCCCGCTGACAAGATTACAACTGTGGGCGTAGATGGCGCTGAGCCTGTAACCAAACCTGGTGATTGTGAAAATGATAAGCCAGGTAAGAGTGCAAGTAAGGCATTGATTGCCTGCCTGCAGCCTGATCGTCGTGTCGAAGTTGAAGTCGATGCAGTAAAAGTCGCCAAGTAATTGATACGTCAAGCTTAAGACGGATGTTGCATGAGTCTGTTTCCATGTATGGATGTGCAGCATTCGGGTAAGACAACCATGTTGGTTTAATCAAGTTTTATCTTATATCAGGAGTTCTATCATGAAATTCACATCAAAATTATTTGCAGCTTTATTTTTGGCCATTACGCTGACATCCGTTGTCGGTTGCGCATCGACATCTACCCGTGAAGGCACAGGTGAGTACGTTGATGATTCCGTCATCACTACCAAAGTAAAAGCAGCAATCTTTAACGAACCTACCTTGAAATCATCCGAGATCAATGTAGAAACCTTTAAAGGCATTGTGCAATTGAGTGGCTTCGTCAATTCTGCTGCTGATCAACGCAAGGCGATTGAGCTGGCGCGCAATGTCAAAGGCGTGAAGTCAGTCAAGGATGACATGCGCTCCAAGTAAACAGCGATTTAGATTTAGCTGACTACTCACGGCCCTCTGCAGCGAATGCTGCAGAGGGCCGTGTGCTATTCAGGGGTGTGTTAACCCTGTATGTGCAGGACTGGTAATTTGTGCGTTAACGTACAGACGAGGTAATGGCTGCAGGGTACATTAAGGTTGTTGGACGTGAATGTTGAACGTAGCTGCGCAATCCTGAGCGGATCTGCCTGCTACGTTAACCCCTTCAAGACACAGAGAAAAAAATGGATTTGGAACGTTGGTAACACCAGCTATTTTGGTGTGCATGATGGAAGTTCCTGTTCGGTTAGCCAGTTGATGAACTGCGATATAGCTGATGCCAAATCGCTAAAGAAGTGGTGCCAATGTTACATGTTATCGTCATTGGCTAATTGTCGGAATTAATGAGTGCTGTTCAAGTCGTTAAATGTGGAGTTGAAAATGGCCGTATCCGACCAACTGGATATTTCATGAGTATGAGAGACCTGGACGAATGTGTACTGATCATCGAGAGTGATTCGGCTGCGGCAACGCTCATTCGGGCATCTCTGGTTGTTGCCCGGGATGGCCCGTTTTCCGTAGATAGGGTTGCAAATCTCCGAGAGGGAATGGAATGGCTGAGTAAAAGAGGCGCCAAGGCGATCTTGCTTAACCTTTTTCTGTCTGACAGTCAGGGAATCGAGACTTTCAATAAACTGTACGCGATCAGTAATGGGATTCCGATCCTGATCATGAGTGCGCCTGAGCAGGAAGAGCAGGCCAAACTGGCCATACTGGGTGGGGCGCAGGATTATCTGCTAACAGGGTTCATTGATGCACATTCCCTGTCGCGCGCTATCCGCAATGTTATGGCACGCCAATTGGTGGAAGAGGAGTTGTACCTTGAGAAGGAGCGCGCTCAGGTGACGCTTAATTCGATTGGTGATGCAGTTATCAGTACCGATATATCAGGCACTGTCACATACCTGAATGTGGTTGCCGAACGCATGACCGGCTGGACGCAGGCAGAGGCCGTTGGCCAGCCGTTTACTACGGTGTTCCGGATTGTTGACGGGATTACGCGTGAGACGTTGCGCAATCCCATGGATAGGGCTATTAAAGAGAACAAACCCGTCGGTCTTACCATCGATAGCGTGCTGATCCGGCGTGATGGATATGAAGCGGCTATCGAGGATTCTGCCGCGCCTATTCGTGACCGTGGCGGTCGTGTCACCGGAGCGGTGATTGTGTTCCATGATGTCAGTGAAGCACGGTCGATGCTGCTTAAAATGGCGCACCTTGCACAACACGATTTCCTTACCGACTTGCCTAACCGCTTGCTGTTGAACGATAGGCTTATGCAGACTATTGCCATGGCACGCCGCACTCGCAAGCAATTAGCGGTGCTGTTCATGGATCTGGATCGTTTCAAGACTATCAATGATTCCCTGGGGCATTTGGTTGGTGACAAGCTGCTGCAGTCTGTTGCACATCGGTTGACGGCATGCGTGCGTGGCTCTGACACCGTTAGCCGTCAGGGCGGGGATGAGTTTATTGTGCTGCTTGCCGATGTCGAAAATGCGAATGCGGCTGGGCATAGTGCGACCAAAATACTTACAGCTTTGGCTGAAAATCATTGCATCGCTGAACATGATCTTAATGTTACTTTGAGTATTGGCATCAGCATTTTCCCTGACGATGGCGAAGATGCAGAAACGCTGCTCAAGAATGCGGATGCGGCGATGTACCATGCCAAGGAAAACGGGCGTAACAATTACCAGTTTTTCAAACAGGAAATGAACGAACGTGCCGTTGAACGGCAATCGCTGGAAGGCAGTCTGCGCCAGGCGCTGGCGCGGCAGGAGTTCGTGTTGCATTACCAGCCCAAAGTTAATTTGAAAACAGGCGCAATTACCGGTGCTGAGGCGCTTATCCGCTGGAAGCACCCGGTACGAGGTCTGCTTTACCCCAAACAGTTTGTGCCGATTGCTGAAGAAACCGGGCTTATCGTGTCCATTGGTCAATGGGTTCTCAGGGAAGCCTGTCGGCAAGCCAAGGCCTGGCAGGATGACGGTCATCGCCCTATTCCGGTCGCGGTCAATATATCCGCTGTGGAATTCCGCAGGGAACAGTTGCTTGCAGAGATAAAAGATATCCTCAGGGACACTGGGCTGGAGCCACGCTATCTGGAGATTGAATTGACTGAAAGCGTACTCGTGCATGATATTGCATCAACAATGACTGCGCTGCTCGCGCTCAAGGTGCTGGGTGTGCAGTTGGCGATTGATGATTTTGGTACAGGCTATTCCAGTTTGAGCTATTTGCGTCAGTTCCCGATTGATACGCTGAAAATAGACCAGTCATTCGTACATGATATTGCTGCTGAGCGAACTGATGTCGCTATTGTCAGCGCCGTGATTGGTTTGGGCAACAGTCTCAAGTTGCGGGTCATTGCCGAGGGGGTGGAAACGGGTAAGCAGTTGGCATTTTTGCAGACCGAGCATTGTGAGGAGGGGCAGGGCTTTTATTTCAGCCACCCGGTGGATGCAAATGCCTTTGTGAAATTGTTAGGTAAGGACAACACAGACTATACGGTTAATTGACTGCGTTGCGATTATTTGCGCTCTATCTGACGCCTCACAATATACGTTCGTACGTTTCTTTGTCGGTGCGATAACAGCTGCAGGAAGCCGCTTCGAGTCCGTCGATGTCGTGAATAATGAGATTTCCCCGGCTGTAGCTGATCAGCTTCTTTCTTTGTAGCGAACCCGCAGCTTTGGTGACGCCTACACGACGCACACCCAGCATGTTGGCCAGGAATTCGTGAGTAATATGGAATTTATCTGAGTGCGCCCGGTCGCGTGTCATCAGCAGCCAGCGCGCCAGGCGCTCTTCCACAACATGAAAGCGTGTGCAGGCGGCAGTTTGTGCGAGTTGGATCATCAATACGGCTATATAGCGGTCCAGATATTGCTGTAGCGCAATGCTGTATTTAAGTTCGTTGCGAAAACGCATCGCATCCATGCACCAGGCAGTGCCTGTACCTTGTACTACAGTAAGCAAAGGTGATGCATCCACCCCAAGCAGGAGGGGAACGCCGCACATGCCTTCACTGCCAACCAGTGCGATTTCCAGGCTGTTGTGACCATTAACCGGGGTTAATAATGAAATAAAACTGCCGGTAGGAAAAAATACGTGGGTGATAGTCTCTCCGGGTGCGGAGATGATGTTGCCGACAGTCAGTTCGACTTGCTCGCATCCAGAAAGTAAATGCAGACGGTCCGAGTGTGGAAGTGCAGCTAGCAAGCGGTTATCCACAGGGGTATGTTCCATAGCTGGCACTGTATGCTCCCGAGTGAGGTAAATTATCACAGCCTGCTAATAGCTGGCTGTGATAGTGGCAAAAAATGTTATTTTTGCTCGGTTGGCACTGGAACAATAATCACAGCACCGTCGCCGGTCTTGCCTGTTTTACCAGTTTCGCCTTGCGCGCCTTCGTAACCTTGTGAGCCTGTTTTACCGGTATCGCCTTGGGCACCTTCGTAACCCTGGGATCCTGTGTTACCTTGTGCGCCAGTATTGCCTTGAACCCCAGCGTCACCTTGTGGACCTGCTGGTCCCGGTACGGCAACCGGTGTGGCCGGCACGTTGACGACAGTGTTAGGTTTGTCACAGGCGCTTAATCCAAAAGCAGTAATAAGTGTCACAAACAGCATGGAATATTTCATGGTGGTACCCCTCGAGTAAGTATTAAACTGCGCACCTTATTATGCGCAGTAAAGTTGAGCGTAACGGCCTCAGGTTACTTGTCGGCCAACCTTAAGCGGTAAGCCAATGTGACAGAGCAACACTTTGCTAAGCGTAAGCTGAATAGTCAGCTAACTCTGTGCGCTGACGAACATAGCGTGCATTTTCGGTCATGCAAGTGACACAAGCTTTGTGAATGAAACTTATCAACTTGACTGGTTTTCCCGCATAATCTATAGAATCGTAGTGGCTGCTTGTCTGGATGCTTCGCGCCATGCTGGGCAGGTGGTTTGGCGAGTGTATTTACTGAAACAAATACTGGTATACCCAATGGAAAAACGTTTCGAATATTTGGCGTAACTCGTCGCTGTGGTTGTTCTGGTGGTGGGGTGCTTTGTCGTGCTGAGGCCATTCCTGGCGGCGACCCTGCTTGCAGCCGTTTTATGTGTTTCCACCTGGCCGCTGTATCTGCGGTTATTACGCAAGGTGCAGGGCAGGAAAAATATCGCTGCGCTGATCATGACGCTATCGCTGGCATTGGTGATTATTTTGCCGCTGGCGCTGGTGGCTTACAATCTTAGCGACAATGTCACCGTTTTTTATAATGATATCAAGCAGGTCGTAACGGCCGGGCCATTAGCGCCACCAGCCTGGTTAGCGGGCGTGCCAGTGGTCGGTCAGTCGCTTGCTGAATATTGGCATCTGATTGCTACCAGTCGCGAAGAAATGGATGCGTTTACGCAACGGCTACTTGAGCCAATCAAGAGTTTCCTGCTTGCTGGCGGTATGCTGCTTGGGCAGGGTGTCCTGGAAATGAGCCTGGCCGCCTTTGTCAGCTTTTTCTTCTATCGTGATGGCGAGGCGTTGGTGCGTTTTCTCAACATGGCGATGGATAGAGTGGTCGGTATGCATGCGGAAAACATTCTGGGTATTATCAATAATACCGTGCGCGGTGTCATGTATGGATTGTTGGGAACAGCGCTGGCGCAGGGCTTTGTAGCGACAATCGGATTTGCTATAGCCAGTGTGCCGGCAGCGTTGTTGCTTGGTCTGGCGACAGGGTTGTTTTCACTGCTTCCCATCGGGCCACCGCTGATATGGGGAGGCGCTTCGCTCTGGCTGTTTTATCAGGGCAACATAGGCTGGGGAGTTTTCATGCTGCTATGGGGCTTCTTCCTGATCAGTGGTGTCGATAATGTGGTGAAACCCATGATCATTAGTCGCGGCACCAATTTGCCGTTTGTTCTGGGGCTGTTCGGCGTGATGGGTGGGCTGATTGCCTTCGGTTTTGTTGGTGTTTTCATCGGCCCGACTTTACTTGCGGTGGCATACAGTCTATTGCGCGAGTGGGCAGACCTGCATGGGAAGAAAAATACATGAAACTCTCGTTAAGCATTTTGCTTCTGTCAGTGCTTACTGGATGCGCTTCATACAATGGTCGTGGACTGCAGCCGGGTACGGCCAGCCTGGATGATGTGATACGCGTGATGGGGCAACCCGCCATGCGCTGGCAGTATCCGGATGGCGCCATGCAGCTAGCGTATCCTCGTGGCCCAATGGGTGTGCATACGTTTATGGCTATGTTCGGTACCGACGGTAAGCTCAGCAGCATAGCAAATGTATTGGAATCGAAGACATTAGCACGCGTTCAGCAAGGCATGACAAAAGAACAGGTGCTGCGGATGCTGGGGCCATCCGAGCCATCCTGGACGGTGTATTATGCGCGGCGCGACGAGCTGGCGTGGGAGTGGCGCTATTGTAATGAATGGCGGCAACCGGCGCGATTTGATGCACTGTTTGATGCGAGCACGGGCAGGGTTCGTTCGATCCTGAGTATGACAGAGTCGCAAAGGGGCCTTTGCGGTGAAAGAGAGTGTATGTGTTAAGGCGGTCTCGCATTATTTTTGTCGATAAAAAAGCCGCAGAATTCTGCGGCTTTTTTATTTGTTGCGGTTGATGCTTAGTTCATGATTTCAATTTCTACGCGACGATTTTCAGCGCGGCCAGCTGAGGTTTTGTTGCTGGCAACGGGTTTGGTTTCGCCATAACCTTTGGTAGTCATGCGGCTAGCAGCAATGCCTTTGGATTCCATGTATTTTTTCACGGTCATGGCACGCTTTTCTGACAGCTTCTGGTTGAATTTGTTTGAACCAATGCTGTCGGTGTGTCCGCTGATTTCAGCTTCGATATCCGGGTATTGATTTAACAGTTTAACATTGTCATCAAGCTTTGCTTTGCCGGTTGGACGCAGCGTGGCTTTGTTGAATTCAAAGTTCGTACCTTCAAAAATAACTTTGGTATGTGCTGCAGGACGGGCGATTTCAGGTTGAGGCGCAGGTACTGGTTCAGGTGCTGGTGCAACGTAAGGGGCTGGTGCTGGCGCAACGTATGGAGCCGGTGCTGGCGCAACGTACGGAGCCGGTTCAACTGGTTTGGCACCTAAAGGGATAACTAAACCTGCTGAAGCAATCCAGTCTTGCGGGCTGAAGCTGTTAGTGCCGCCAGCAACGCCGTCAATATAACGATAGCGAACGTCGGCGCGGAAGGCGATGTCACGCATCCATGTCATGAAACCCAGACCAACGTTAGCAGCCAGGTTGTTTTCTGATACGCCGGTATAACGTGTTTGAACGTCACCTGCTCCGATGAGTGCATACGGTGAGAAACCAGGGTTACGGTTGAAGAAATACAATGCATCTGCCATCACGGCTGAATTCTGTACCCGGCCTGTGGTATTAGCACTCTTGAAACCCTGGGTGGCATAAGTGGCGTTTAATTCTATGTTCCAGTTGTCTGAAACCGGTTTGCCAAGACCTATGCCCACGCCGTAGCCATCATCCGTACCCCAATCTTTATCAGTAACGGTATAGTTTACAGAAGGACTGATATAGAAGCGGGTGTCTAAGTCTGCAGCAACCGCTTGACCAGCCATTAATGCGCATGAAATTGCAACCAGATTACGTAAGGTACGGGACATTTTATTTTTCCTTTAATATTTAAAAAACGTTGTCTTGATCCTGCGACAACTTATGTATCAACAAAATAGACGCTCAGTCAGGCGTGATATAACTGTTCATCAGGGAAGTAGATTTCCGCGCAGTTGTATCAGTTCTAAATGAACGTCACCAATCATTAGGTTGATAATCCGCTTTTTTTATTATTTGCTCTGTGCGTTACCGCACTTACTGAGCAGAAATTCCGCAATAATAGCCAGTGAGCAGGCGTTCCTGGCGTAAGTTGAGCCAGCAGTTGATCTCAGATGGTAATGTGGAGGAGCGTTACTGGCTCAGGTAAAGGGTTGGGGTTGGTCAGTGATAGCGGTAATTATTGAATTGCGTAGCTGTTCGGCATGAACTTCAAGACAAACAAAAGGCCACCGAATTGGAGGCCTTTTGTTTCGATTAAATGGTGGAGGCGGGGGGGATCGAACCCCCGTCCGCAAGCACTCTACAGACAGTTCTACATACTTAGTTCGGTGATTTGGCTTTAACCAGTTTCACGCCCACCGAACAGGCTGGAAACTAGCGAGTTACCTTGGTTTTAACTGTGTCCAAAGTAACCCTGAACACAGCGAGCATACTGAGATTACCCTACTGCTGATTGCTCAGCCCAACGCGTATGCGAATTGGTGTAGGGTCCAGCCGACTTAAGCGGCTAGAGCGTAAGTTTCGTCGTTTGCAGTTATAAACGATTTCGGGTTGTATTTACGAGGTAATCCGTCCTCGGTATGCCCTGCGCTGCTTTGCAACCCACGTCGAAGCCAGGTCGCCCCCATTGCACTACTAAGAGTAGCTGAATCTGTAAAAGTTTCAGCATGTGCTGATTATACATGATTCAGCTGCTACTCGGACTATATGGGTTCAGTAACCTAAAAAATCAAGTAGGGCGGTGGGGTGTTGAATAAAACCGTCTGCGTGCCAGCTTGACGGATCATCTTGCGGACCGATGTAACCGTATTCAGCAATAATGGCGGGCATGCCACATGCGTGGGCCGCTTCGATATCGCGTTCTGCATCACCAATGTAGACGCAGGTGCTGGGCAAGACGCCGATTTCACGGCAGGCGGTAAGGATAGGTTCAGGGTGTGGTTTGGCATTGGCGCAACTGTCGCCGCTGATAACACTGGCGGCACGGTCAATGAGGCCGAGTGTATCCAGTAATGGTGTAGTCAGGCGTGCCGGTTTGTTGGTGACGATGCCCCAGGGAATGCCGCGGGTTTCGAGTTCGTCGAGCAGTTCCATCATGCCGGGGAAAAGCTGGCTGTACGGGTTGGCATTTTCTTCAAACAGACTGAGGTACTCGCTACGCAGTTCGGCAAATGCGGGGTGGTCGGGCGCGATGCTGAAACCGACCTGAAGCAGGCCGACGGTACCGTGCGAGGCGTAAGGTCGTATCAGTTCAAATGGCATTTCCGGCAGGCCGTGCATCTGGCGCTGCTGGTTAAGGGCATGAGCCAGATCGGGTGCAGTATCGACCAGCGTGCCATCGAGATCAAATA
This sequence comes from Sulfuriferula thiophila, assembly GCF_003864975.1. Taxonomy (NCBI): domain Bacteria; kingdom Pseudomonadati; phylum Pseudomonadota; class Betaproteobacteria; order Nitrosomonadales; family Sulfuricellaceae; genus Sulfuriferula; species Sulfuriferula thiophila. The sequence goes on along the minus strand of NZ_BHGL01000046.1, from coordinate 356,943 downwards.
ATACGGCATCAACCATGACGGTGACAGGCCATGACGTAGTTGACGTCGGTATCGGCTTCGAGCTTGTAGACTTTGCTGAGCGGGTTATAGGTCATGCCGATAAGGTCGTTGATTTCCAGCCCGGAACCACGGGCGAAGCGTGACAGTTCGGAAGGTTTGATAAATTTGGCGTAATCGTGGGTGCCGCGCGGTAACAGATTAAGCAGGTACTCGGCGCCAAGTATGGCGAAGAGATAGGCCTTGGGATTGCGGTTCAGGGTGGAGAAGAACACCCAACCGCCGGGCTTAACCAGCGTGGCGCAGGCACGGACGACGGAAGCCGGGTCGGGTACGTGTTCCAGCATTTCCATGCAGGTGACGATGTCGTAGCTGGCGGGGTGTTGCTCTGCCAGGGTTTCGACGGCGATGCATTGATAATCAACACTGGCACCTGTTTCGAGCAGGTGAAGTTTGGCGATTTTGAGTGACTTTTTTGCGAGATCTATGCCAGTAACTTGCGCGCCCATGTTTGCCATGGATTCGCTGAGTATGCCACCGCCGCAGCCGACATCCAGCACGGTTTTACCATTCAGCGGCGCGTGCTGGTTGATGTAGTCCAGGCGTAACGGGTTGATTTCATGCAGCGGCTTGAATTCGCTGTTCGGATCCCACCATTTATTCGCAAGGGCGCTGAATTTGTCGATTTCGACCTGGTCGACGTTGGACATGGGGCGTACTCTCCTTATACCTGTGCGCCGTCAGCGGACACATCCGCTTTCGGTTTGTTGTCCTTGATGAAGTGCTCGCGTTTGACGCCGAACATCAACAGTAGCGGTGACGCCACCAGCACGGATGAGTAAATACCGAACAGGATACCGATAGTCAGGGCCAAGGCGAAATTGTGCAGCGCTTCACCGCCAAAGAACAGCATGGACAGTACCATCATCTGGGTCATGCCGTGGGTGATGATGGTGCGGCTCATGGTGGTGGTGATGGCGTTGTCAATAATATCGGGAATGGTCGATTTGCGCATTTTGCGCAGATTTTCACGGATACGGTCGAATACCACTACGGATTCGTTAACCGAATAACCAAGTACGGCCAACACGCCGGCAAGTACGGTGAGGGTGAATTCCCACTGGAAGAAGGCGAAACAGCCCAGAATGATTACTACGTCATGGATGTTGGCGATGATGGCCGCGAGGGCGAAGCGCCATTCAAAGCGTATGGCGAGGTAGAGCAGGATGCCGCCGGCAACGACTACCAGTGCCAGGGCGCCATTGTCATACAGCTCTTTACCTACCTGCGGTCCGACAAAGTCGACGCGCTTCAAAATCACGGTAGGGTCTTGTGCCTTGAGGGCCGCCATGACAGTGTCGCTGGTTTTGGCGCTGGTGGTGTCTTTGTGTACGGGCAAACGGATCAGCACGTCTTTGGTGGTGCCAAAGGTTTGCACGGTGACTTCCGGCAGGCCGGTTTTAGTCAACGTTTCGCGGATCTGATCAATGTGGGCTGGCTGGTTGTATTCAACCTCGATGACCGTGCCGCCAGTAAAATCGACGCCTAAATTCAGACCTTTATGTGCTAATGCCCAGACGGCGAAAAGAAAGGTGATCAGGGAAATGGCTGTGGTGAGCTTGCCATAACGCATGAACGGGATATCGTGTTTGATGCGAAAAAATTCCATATTGATTCCTAGTAAGCTGTTAGCGTGAGGGCCAGGTTAAATGGACACTTTTGCCAGGCGCACACGGCGACCGTAGCTGAGGTTGACCAAGGCGCGTGAGATCGTCACAGCACTAAACATCGAGGTGAGTATGCCCAGACACAACACGACCGCAAAACCGCGTACCGGACCTGAACCTAACCAGAACAGAGCGATACCGGCAATAAACGTGGTGATGTTGGAGTCGAGAATGGTGCCCCATGCGCGGTCGTAGCCGGCATGTATGGCAGCTTGTGGCGAGTTGCCATTGCGCAGTTCTTCACGGATACGCTCGTTGATGAGCACGTTGGCGTCAATCGCCATACCCAGCGTCAGTGCAATACCTGCCAGACCGGGTAATGTGAGTGTGGCTTGCATCATCGACAGCAGCGCAATCAGAAACAGGCCGTTGGCGGTCAGTGCCAGTGTGGAGAAAATACCGAAGATGCGGTAATAAAATATCATGAATACCGCAACTGCAACAAAACCCCACAGGTTGGAATGGAAGCCTTTTTGAATATTGTCAGCACCCATGCTCGGGCCGACGGTACGTTCTTCGACAATATCCATCGGTGCAGCCAGTGCGCCAGCGCGTAGCAGTAACGCTACGTCAGATGCTTCCTGAGTGGAGTCCATGCCGGTGATCTGCACGCGGCCACCGCCAATTTCTTCGCGGATGACCGGGGCAGTGATGACTTCTGCCTTGCCTTTTTCTACCAGCAGGATAGCCATGCGTTTGCCGACGTTTTCACGGGTCACGTCACGGAAAATACGGGCACCACGAGAATCCAGATTGATGTGTACGGCAGCCTGACCGGATTGCTGATCAAAACCGGGTGAAGCATCCGTGATGTAATCGCCGGTTAGCGATACTGTTTTCTTTACCAGTATCGGCATGCCGCCACGCTCGGTGTAGAGTTCGTCATCGAATGGCACCTGGCCCTGCAATGCTGCAGTGATGTCGTGGGTTTCATCGACCAGACGAACTTCCAGCGTAGCTGTGCGACCAAGGATTTCTTTAGCCTTTGCCGTATCCTGTACGCCTGGCAGTTGCACCACAACTCGGTCGGTACCTTGTTGCTGGATGATAGGTTCAGCTACGCCCAGCTCGTTTACACGGTTACGCAGGGTGGTAATGTTTTGCAGTATGGCGTTATCTTGCGTGCGTTTCTGTACCTCTGCGCGCAGAGCCGCAGTTAATGTGTAGTCATTATTGGCATCATTTTCGGTTAACACCAGATCAGCAAAGTTCTTGTTGATGAATTGATTGGCAAGTTCACGCGTAGCGGCATCGCTGAAATGGATGATAACGGTCTGGTGGTCACGGCTTATCGATGCGTAGTGAATTTTCTGTTCGCGTAACTGGCTGCGGATATCGCCGGTATAACGTTCGGCCGCCTTGTCCAGTGCCGCTTGCATGTCGACTTGCAGCAGGAAGTGGACACCGCCACGTAAGTCCAGACCCAGGAACATGGGTTTGGCGCCGATGGCAGTCAACCAGTCAGGTGAGGCTGAAAGCAGATTCAATGCAACGCTGTAACCATCGCGGAAACGGGCTTGCAGTGCATCTTTGGCTTTTAATTGGATGTCGGTATTGGCCAGTTTGACCTTGACGCTATTACCATCCAGAAATGCATAGCTGTAGGTGATATGCGCTGCTTTGAGTTCATCTTCTACTTGCTGCATCAATGTGGCATCAGCCTTGATCGCGGAGCGAGTCGGGGATACTTGTACCGCTGGGACTTCGCCGTAGAAGTTGGGCAGGGTATAGATGACGCTGATGAGTAATACAGCGCAGATAAGCAGATACTTCCAAAGCGGGAATCGATTCATTTCATTGCCTTCTTTTAACCGCTACGCAGCGGTTGGGTGAGACGTTCATGTCTGGGCTAAATTTATCACATGCTTGCACAGGATAAGCGACATGTTAAGTAATGCATTACGCTTATCCTGTGCCGGTTTATGTGAATTAACGTGGACCGATCAAATGGATTTGATGGTGCCTTTAGGCAGCATGGTTTGCACGGTGCTTTTCTGTACGTTAGTGACAACACCGTCGGCAATTTCCAGGCTGATGAACTGGTCGCCTACTTTAACGATTTTACCAACCTGACCGCCAGTGGTAATGACTTCATCACCTTTTTGCAAAGCATCGATCATTTTGCCTTGTTCTTTAGCGCGCTTCATTTGTGGGCGAATGATCATGAACCAGAACAGCACAAAAATGACGATCAGCGGTAAAAAGCTCATGACTGCGTCCATAGGTGATGCAGCTGCAGTTGAGGCGGCATAGGCATTACTGATAAACATGGGTTGCTCCGTTAAGTATGATAAAAAATGGGATGATTCTAGCATGATAGCGCACGTTGCTCGTGAAACTTGGCGACGAAATCATCGAGTTTTCCGTTTTCAATTGCCTGACGCAAACCGGCCATGAGTTGCTGGTAGTAATGCAGGTTATGAATGGTTGCCAGGCGTGCGCCGAGGATTTCGCCGCAACGTATCAGGTGATGGATGTAACCGCGACTGAAATTGCTGCAGCAGTAGCAAGTGCATTCTGCATCGACGGGTGCCGTATCGGTGCGGAAGCGGGCATTCTTGATGCGCATGTCGCCGAATTGTGTGAATAGAATGCCGTGACGGGCATTGCGGGTCGGCAGCACGCAGTCGAACATATCTACTCCGTGTTGCACTGAAGCGACGATGTCTTCCGGAGTGCCTACGCCCATCAGATAGCGCGGTTTGTCTGTTGGCAATTGCGGTGCTGTGTGAGCCAGAATGCGGCGCATATCTGGTTTGGGTTCACCTACGCTCAACCCACCGATAGCATAGCCGTCGAATTCCATCTGGCTTAATTCACGCAGGGATTCATCGCGCAAGTCTTCATACATACCGCCCTGAACAATGCCGAATAGCGCATTGGGGTTGCCTGCGTGAGCGACTTTCGAGCGTTCGGCCCAGCGCAGGGACAGGCGCATGGAATAAGCCGCCGCGTCGTGTTCTGCAGGGTAAGGCGTGCATTCATCAAAAATCATGACGATGTCTGAATTCAGCACTTTCTGAATATGCATGGATTCTTCTGGGGACAGGAACAGCTTGTCGCCATTGAGCGGTGAGGAAAACTTGACGCCTTGTTCGGTGATCTTGCGTAATGCGCCCAGGCTGAATACCTGGAATCCGCCCGAGTCAGTCAGGATGGGGCGATCCCAGCCCATGAACTGGTGCAGTCCGCCATGCGCTTCGACTGCTTCTAATCCGGGACGCAGCCACAGGTGGAAAGTGTTGCCCAGTACGATTTGCGCGCCTATGGTTTTGAGCTCGTCGGGTGCCATGGCCTTGACTGTGCCATAAGTGCCGACAGGCATGAAAGCGGGGGTTTCGACTTGACCATGTGCCAGGGTGACAGTGCCGCGACGAGCCAGGCCGTCTGTTTTGTGGAGTTGAAATTGCATGTTGAACCTTACATTAAGTATGCTTGTGTCGCCTGTTGCCTATGGCTTATTACAGTGGATTGCGGGTCTGCTCTAAAGTTCAGTTGGCCCGTTCAATCAGCATTGCATCGCCATAACTAAAAAATCGGTATTTATGTGCAACTGCGTGAGCATACGCTTCCCGCATCATTGTCATGCCGCCAAACGCTGATACTAGCATGAGCAGTGTGGATTTAGGCAGGTGGAAGTTGGTGAGCAGTCGTTCAACCACTTTAAATTGGTAGCCCGGGGTAATGAAAATACTGGTTTCACCTTCGCCAGCCTGCAATTGGCCGGACTGAGCTGCCGCTTCCAGCGCGCGCAGGCTGGTGGTGCCAACGGCGATAATGCGACCGCCAGTTGCTTTGGCATGCGCGATGGCATCAACGGTTGTTTGTGGAATGGTGTAACGCTCGCTGTGCATGACGTGATCCGCGATGTTGTCTACGCGCACTGGCTGGAATGTGCCTGCACCGACATGCAACGTGACATGGGCACGTATCACGCCCATGCCATCGAGTTGGGCCAGGGTGGCTTCATCGAAGTGCAAGCCTGCGGTGGGGGCGGCGACAGCGCCTGGATGGCGCGCATATACGGTTTGATAGCGTGAGTCGTCGGCACGGTCGGCAGCGCGTTCGATATAGGGTGGTAGTGGTAATGCACCGTATTGTTCAAGTACTTCCAGGACGGTTTGCGGCACATCAAAGCGCACCCGGTACAAGTCATGCTCACGTGCCAGAACGGTTAATGGGACGGCATCGGCAATGGTGATCTGTGAGCCAATCTTTGGGGCATGGCTGGCGCGGATGAAGGTGAGTGCTTCATGCTCGTCAATGACACGCTCAATCAACAGTTCTATCTGGCCACCGCTGGCTTTATGACCGTACAGGCGGGCCTTGATGACGCGGGTGTCGTTAAATACCAGCACATCGCCAGCGTTGAGGAAATCAGGCAGGTCGGTAAACAGGCGGTCGCTCAGTTGCTGCGTGTGCGGGTCTATATGCAGCATCCGGCTGGCAGTGCGTATTGCAGGGGGAAACTGGGCGATAAGTTCATCGGGTAATTCAAAATTAAAGTCGTCAGTGCGCATAAATATTACGAAGGTGTTGCAAGTAGGTGGGGTTTTGTGGATAATGCCGAGCTTGTCAAACGCATCTCATCGCGTATCTAATCAGCCGGGATGGCGGAATTGGTAGACGCAGCGGATTCAAAATCCGCCGCTGGAGACAGTGTGGGGGTTCGAGTCCCCCTCCCGGCACCAAGTATATTTCTGTTTGTATTAAGAACAGCTTCTAAGCCCGCACTAAAGCGGGCTTTTTTGTTGGTGTTATTTCTGTAAAAATCGTTAGATGTGCGAGCATGCTTGTGCTGAATAGTCACTCTGATGGTTGTTATAGGCGCGTTCATTATTTCTTTTTCGCTGGCATCTGCTCGTTTTTCAAGCTGCGGTAAACCGGGCCCCAGCTTGGATGCCCTGCTTCTGTTGTAGATAATTCAAAATTAGGGTCGAGTGCCAATGCTTTTTTGAACTCTTCTCTGCATTGCTTCTCGCGCTCGGATATGCAGTTGATAAAAGCCAGATATTTATGCGCGGTGACCTGATCACTGTTGAAGGTCAGTCCGGTATTTAATGCATTTTGTATGGTTTTTGCAGCGCTTTGATAGTTGCCGTTCTCATAACTCTTGATGCCTGCAGATAATTCCTGCTCTGCTTTGCGTGGTGCAAGTTTATCCAGCCCCAGATCCCGCATCGTGCTGGACGCGCATCCGGTTAATAAAACAGTTGAAATCAATAATGTGAGTATGAGTCGTTTAGGCACAGCAAACCTTTATTTGAAGGTGTATTTAATGGTCTTTGTCGATTCGGCTTTCAGGTCCAGCGTTTCCGAATACGGTGTGAAGTTCAAATTTCTGATCTCGATTTTATGCTTTCCAGCCGCAACTGTCAGTTTTTTTAATGGTGGTGTTACGCCCATTTTTTTACCATCTACATAAACGGTTCCCCACGGGGAAACTGAAAAGTTGATTGTTGTGCTGGCCTTTATCTTGTTGTCAGGCAAAACGGATGGTGCAGTTACTGTTGCTGCGTGATTCGTTTTTTTGCTTGCGTGAGCAGGTTCGGTTTTGGGTTCGGTCGTTGTGACTTCTGTTTTATTTGCGATAAGCTCCGTGCTGGTTTCAGCATGAGGTATTGGCGTGGGCTTGATTGCTGCAGGTTTAGTGTTAATCACAGGTATCGTTACAGTTGCTGGCGGTATATTGTTTTGATGAGTTGATTTCCCGGATATCAGTGTTACGGCAGCGGCCAGAACAGCAATGGCTCCGGCAATGGCCAGATTTTTTTTGTTAAAAACGGATACGGAAATGTGGGTTGCAGGAGCCAATGGTTGCGTTTTGTGCGCAGGAATGGCATCTGCCTTAATCCCGGGGGCGACAGATCGGTTGGTCAGTAAAACAGTTTCATCGCCGACGGTGGATCTTGGCGATAATCTGCGATCCAGTGTTTTGTGGTGGCTTAGCGCGGCAGCTTCGGCTTCCGGAATGGCTAAATCGGAGTAGTTCCTAAGGTCATTTGCCAGTTCCATAGCGTTTTGATAACGCTCCTCGGGTTCTTTGGCCAGTGCCTTGGTAACGATGTAGTTGAATGCATCGGGGATGCGTGGTGCCAGTGATTTAGGCGGTACCGGGGTTACATTGAGAATGCGGTACATGATGGTGTTGATGTTGTCGCCATCGAATGGCGACTCGCCTGTCAGCATTTCATATAGCATGACGCCCAAGGCAAATATGTCGGCGCGACCATCGACCGGTTTGCCGATGATCTGTTCAGGAGCCATGTATTTGGGCGAACCCATTACCGTGCCTGCCAGTGTCCGTGAGCCGGTTGGCATTTGTGCAATCCCGAAATCCATTATCTTGGCGACGCCGTCGCGCACCAGCATGATGTTGGCTGGTTTGATGTCGCGATGAACCACACTATTGGCATGGGCGTAGGCTAGGCCATCCGCAACCTGGGCGGCGATATCGACTATCTTGTCGATGCTCAACGCCGTGTGCGCATCCAGAATTTCTCGTAACAGCTGGCCTTCCAGAAACTCCATTGCCATATAGGCGGCGCTGTCTGTTTTGCCAACGTCATAGATGGTAACTATGTTTGGATGATTAAGGCGGCCTGCTGATTTTGCTTCGCGATAGAACCGCTCTTCGAAGTTGGCGAGTTCATCCTTGGATAAATCGAGTTTGATGGTTTTGATTGCAACAGTGCGTTCTATGAGCGGATCAATGGCTTTATAGACAATGCCCATGGCACCTTGGCCAAGCTCGGAGAGGATTTCGTATCGGCCTAATTTTTCAGTCACATTAAGTTAATACTGTTGAGTAAGGATAGGAAATGGAAATAGGTAAATTCCATAAAGAATTCGTGCCTGATGGATGCACGTAACATTAGTTTTTTCGATGGGTATTGTCAATACCGGAACAGCTTATTCGGTCTGTACACACTGATGTAATCAACAGATGGTATATCTATACTGCCGGTCTTGCTATTGAGCATGACCCGGTGAGAGAATGAATTCAGAAAAATGGCGTAGAGCATGTTGGAATAGGCTGTTTTAATGTCGCTGGATAAAAATATTATAACGATAAGGATGATTAACGCATGACTTCGCATACCCATCTGGAAATAGCCAGCGGAACTGATGCTGGTGTAGTCCGTGCTTTCAATGAGGATAGTATTGCTGCTGATTCCGACTTTGGTTTGCTGGTACTGGCTGATGGCATGGGTGGCTACAAAGCCGGTGATGTCGCCAGCGCCATGGCCACTGATATGATTACGGAGCTGCTGAAACAGAGGCTGCAGGGTGACAAAGCACAGTCAGTCCGCAAATTCAGCCAGCTTTCAGATTCATCCCAGGTGGTTAAATCTGCCATTGAGAAGGTTAACCGGGTTATTTATCAGACTGCTCAAGCCAACGACAAGTATCACGGCATGGGTACAACCGTTGTGCTTATGCTTTTTAACGATGGCTGGGCAACGATTGCACACGTTGGTGATTCGCGTTTGTATCGCTTGCGTAACGGCGTTTTTGAACTGCTGACTCACGACCATTCCTTGCTTCAGGAACAAGTGGAAATGGGCATGATTTCTACTGACGAGGCCAAATTTTCGCATAATCGCAATCTGGTGACGCGCGCATTGGGAATTGAAAATGAGGTCAAGGTTGATGTTATCGAGACGGATGTCGTGCCGGGTGATATTTACCTGCTGTGTTCGGATGGTTTGAATGACATGGTGGATGATGCGGATATCGAACTGGCGGTGAGTGAATTGCAGACGAATCTGCCCCTGGTGGTTACGCAGTTGATACAGATGGCGAATGATAATGGCGGGCATGATAATGTTTCAGTAATCCTTGCCAGGGTGCGTGATGCGGTGATTCAGAAACGTAGTCTGCAAGACAGGCTGTTCGGTTGGTTAAGCAAGTTTTAAGGGCGGGATCGGCATGGCAAAATTAGTGGTTAGCGTTAATGGTGAGGTTCAGGGGCATTACTTTCTGGACAAAGACCGATTTGTGCTTGGGCGCAAAGAAGATAACGATATTTTTCTGGACGACCCGAATGTAAGCAAATTCCACGCAGCAATCATTACCATAGGAAATGATCAGGTGCTGGAAGATACCAACAGCGGTAATGGTGTGCAGGTAAACGGCAGCAAAGTTACCAAGCACATACTGCAAAATAACGACATCGTCGAGATTGGTGAATATCAGCTGAAATACATCAATCAGCGCGCCACATCGAACATGGATTTTGATAAGACCATGATGCTGGAATCAGCGCCGTGGCAGGTGGATGAGCTGTCGGAAGGTGCGGGGCCTGTTGCGAAGCCACAATTGGCTACGGCCTTGTCTTCAGCCAGAGCGGTTAATGCCAATTTTCCATTGGGCGGTGTGAAGGACAGATATGCCGGCAAGGAAACGTTGATCAGTCGTCCGTTAAAAACCTTCGGTCAGCCCGGTCAGCACCTTGCCATGATCAGCCGGCGCCCGCATGGCTACTATGTTACGCATGTGGAAGGAAAGCAGCCAACCCGATTGAATGGCAGGTCTATCGGCACTCAGCCGCATTTGTTGCAGGAAAACGATTTAATTGAAGTGGCAGACAAAAAACTGATATTTTTTATGAAGTGAGAACCTGGGGCCGAGCCGTATGCCCCAGGTCTGGCGGTTTATGCTGCTTCCTGCATCATCTGCTCTGGCATGCTCGGCATTTCGCCGGCTTTCAGGGTGCGATAGATGTAGTCGATGTCTAATACCTGTATCAATAAATTCCCATGATTGCCTTTGATGACTTGCGGAATCAGGGTGCCATTTTCATCCTTGCCGAAAGGCGTGTCAGTGATGAATTCGGCGCTGAATTCAGGCACGCCGTGTAGCTCATCTACCAGCAAACCGATGTTCTGCTGTTCGTGTTGCACCACGATGACCTGACTGTTGTGGGCAAGTTCAGACGATTTGCCTCGCACCATATACCCAAGGTCGAATACCCAGATAAATTGTTTTGCTGCGCTCTCATGTTCGATCGCGAGCATGCCGACACGGCCTTCAAAGCTACCCATGGACATGGGCTGTATAGCCGAACCTGGCAAGGCTTCCAGCACCTGTTCAGCAGGGATGGCGAATAAATTGCCATCAATAAAGCAGGTTGCGAACTGTTTGCCACCGATATCCACGGCGTCGTGCTCAAGCACGGCAGCGGCTTTGCTGATAGCAGTATTACGTTCGCGTATTTCTCCAAACGATTCAAATACCACAGCAATGACGTCTTCCTTGTAGCCATCACTTACTTTGAATTCGCGGTAGCCGCTGGAAACGGAGCAACCCATGCTCGCATAATGACCATCGTGTATGGTGATGCTGGATGAGCTGCGGCCATTTCTCTGATGCTGTACATCACTGTCAATATCCAGGCGGGTGCCGACCGGGCGGGTTGGGTCGGTGCTGGCAATGATGAGGCCATCCCGGTTGATGAAGTATGCCGTTGTGTCTGCCTTGCCATTCAGACCGCCATGCAGCATGGCTGAAAATTCGGGTGCTGCGTCAAAGACGATGCCGATGCCGCCAACCACGGTGTTATGTGATTCTGGATGGCGAATGGCGGCATGGTAAATGTAGGTTGGTAAATTATTGTATAGCGGTGTTGGAGCGAACGGCGTGACGTAATAATCCTGTTCGGTTGCAAGCGAGAGCACGGATTGCAGGGTGTCGTGCCCAATGTTGGTGCCAATTACGTCGTTGTCTTCGCCGCTGTGTGCCAGATTGGTGCTGGCGATGATGCGGCCGGTTTTGTCATAAACAAAAATGCGGGTGTACACGGTATACAGGCTATTGATGTAGGCCAGAATGCCGGTGATATCCTTGAGCATGGCGTCGGAGCGGTCAGTTGCAGCAAGGGTGTGGCGCAGCGCAGGCGTCAGCGCCCACCAGCGGCAATCGTTGGAGCGTTCATACAGGTTGCGATCAAGCAAATCGACCAGCAAATGTGACATGAACTCGGTGTCGCGCAAGCTGGAACCGAGTACGGTTTCATACAGGTTGCTGATTGATTGTGAAAACAATTCGTTGCTGCGTGTGCCCGTTTCGCTGATTTGTTCGAGTACGGATTTGAGTTGCAGCAAATGGTCGCTGTGACCTGCCGTCATGACTTGTCCGTTCCAGACAACGCGCTGTATGGTTTCGGCCGCCTGCATGATTTTATAAAGCGGGGGTGAGAAGGTCTGGGCGTGGGTGAGCAGGCCCTCTGTAATGTTGGGATCAAGTGCTATGGAGGCTTTGTCACTGTCTTCCAGAAAGGCAACCTCGACCGGAATCATAACTTGCCCCTGCCAGCCGGGAGGGCCCATGTAGCCTTGATATCCTTCGGCAATAAAGGTTTGTACCAGATATTTTCGGCCGCCAAACATCATTAAACGGGTGCTGCCACTGCGGTTGACGGGCACTACTGCGCCGAGTGGCACCCACAATGTGTCGGCGCTGGCGATGACACGATTTTCGCTATCGAGTAACAGCATGTTGGAGCGTTCGTCCGGATCGCGATGTGAGTCGAAAATGCCATGCATTTCCTTTTCAAAATCAAAGCACAGGCACAGTATGCCGACTACTTCCCCGGTTTCTGGATGCAGCATGCGCTGCGAATAAATCAGTGATTTCTGTTTGCACGGACGCAGATCGGTAGCACGGAATGTCTCGACGTAAGTTTCCGAATTAAGTGTCTGCTCGATCAGGGGGTCGATACTGCCTTCAACTTCCGAGTGTTCGTTTATTTGAATCAATAAGTTACCGTCTTTGTCCAGCAGCATGATTTCATCATAGACAGTGTATTTATTGCGGTAGGCAAGCAGGCGTGAACGTATTGCAATAGGGTCGTTATTCATGCCGGCTACAAATGCGCACAGGTCGTGGTCGGTAGCCAGAAAACCGACGTCTGCGGTACGTTCGTAAAGATTTCGCACTACTATATCAATGACATAGTGTGCTTTGGTGCCGATTTCCATCAGTACATTGGCAACTTTTTCGTGTACCAGACTGGAGACTAGTTCCTGTTCCAGTTGGTCGAAACCGGCGCGGGTTTGAGCCATGGTTTGCAGGATGGATTTGGTTTCGGCCAGATAATTCATCTTTGCGGACGATTCGATCATGCGCCACATCAGGTTGAGTTCACGTAACGATTGCTCGCTGCGGATAACGTCGCGCATATAGGGCAGAAATATATCGTTCTGATGAGCGGAATGGGTATGCATGCTGATTGTCCTTTACGTGTTGAGATGTTGAATAATCAACAGTTAAGCAACAAATGGGCCAGGCTGGATGGTGTGGGGGAGGGGGGGCGACGCATTTCCCGGCAAGCGGGAAATGCGTGTGTCTACAGCTAATTACAATTAAAGCTTATTGTTTCAGAGTGACGGGTAGTCAATATAACCAACTTCATTGCCGCCATAAAACGTGTTGACGTCCGGCGTGTTGAGCGGGGCATCAGCGGCAAAGCGTTCCGGTAGATCAGGATTGGCAATGAATAGTTTGCCGAATGCTACCAGATCGGTTGCGCCTGATGCGATAGCGGCATCGGCACTGGCTTTATCATAGCCGCCATTGGTCATGTATGTGCCATTGAAGGCGGCGCGTAATTGATGGAAATCAAAGTCGGCAGGGTCAGTGCAACCCCATTCGGTGACATGCAGATAAGCCAGGTTAAACGGGTTGAGGGCGTTGGCAACAAAATCAAAAGTTTGCTGCGGATTGCTGTCACGCATGTCGTTGAACGGGTTGACCGGGGAGAGGCGGACGCCAACTCGGTCAGAACCCCATACTTCGGTTACCACAGCCGTGATTTCCATCAGCAGGCGGCTGCGGTTTTTGAGTGAGCCACCGTATTCGTCAGTACGTTGATTGGAGCCGTCACGGATGAACTGATCAATAAGATAGCCGTTCGCTGCGTGTATTTCTACACCATCAAAACCCGCCGCCAGCGCATTTTTTGCAGCGGTGCGGAAGTCATTGACTATCTCTGCAATTTCGTCGGTTGTCAGCTCGTGTGGCGTGACAAAATCCTGCGGGCCTTCCATGGTGTGGGCGTGACCTTCCGGACGGATGGCGGAGGGGGCTGCCGGGAGCATGCCATTGGGTAACAATGCGGGGTGCGATACGCGACCACAGTGCCATAACTGAAGAAAAATGCGGCCGTCGCGACTGTGGACTGCGTCGGTCACATTTTTCCAGCCAGCAATTTGTTCGGCACTATGGATACCCGGTGTGCCGAGATAACCGACAGCAGTTGGTGTGATTTGTGCACCCTCACTGATGATTAATCCAGCCGAAGCGCGCTGGCGATAGTATTCCACATTCATGGCTTGTGGCACATTGCCTGCGCCGGCTCGGTTGCGGGTTAATGGTGCCATGACCAGGCGATTTTTAAGGCTGTAACGTCCAAGTCGAATCGGGGTAAAAAGATCTGGTTGCATAATGTGGTCCTGTGGTGAATAAATCGGATAAAAATAAGTGATTGCTGCGGCCTAGCTGATGCGTGGGTTAAGTTCAAACAGCAGTATTTCCGCCTCGGATGGCGTGCTGAGCGTCAGCATGGCCTCATCCTGCAGGATGATGGCGTCACCCGCGGTTAACGTCAGCTGATTGGCGGTTAGCTCGCCAGTCGCGACATGCAGATAGATAATGCGGTTTGCTGGCAGCGGGTGTTCAATGCGATCCTCTGCAGTGAGTATGGCGGCATAAAGCCTGGCGTCCTGTTGTAACAAGATGGTGTCGCCGTCAGCATCCGGTGAGGCGATCAGGCACAGGCGGCCTTTTTTATCCTGCCGGGTATAGCTCTTTTGCGCATAGCTCGGGGTGATGCCGCTCTGATTCGGCTGTATCCAGATTTGCAACAGATGGACGGGTGTATCCTGCGACGGATTGAACTCGCTGTGACGTATGCCGGTACCTGCGCTCATTTTTTGCACATCGCCAGCCTGGATGATGGAGCCATTGCCCATGCTGTCGCGGTGCGCTAAAGCACCGGACAATACATAGGTGACGATCTCCATGTCGCGGTGGGGGTGGGTAGGGAAGCCGCCTTGTGCTGCGATACGGTCGTCATTAATCACGCGCAGACTGGCTACGCCCATTTTTTTCGGGTCATAGTAGTCGGCGAAGGAAAAACTGTGCCACGATTCCAGCCAGCCGTGGTCGGCATGGCCGCGATCTGTACCTTTGTTAAGCTGGATCATTTTAGTCTCCATGGTGAGAGCTGAACGGCGATGTAGCAGAATAGGCTTGAAGTCAGTCGATTGATAGCGAATAATTCCGCAAGACTTGTTCAAAAAAATTGATGATGCGACTAAATCTGGATAATTTGCTGGTAATCGATGCAATCGAGCGTTATGGCAGCTTTGCGGCGGCAGCCGAAGCGTTGCATCGCGTGCCATCGGCATTGACCTATAATGTGCAAAAGCTGGAGCAGGACTTATCCGTGCAGTTGTTTGACCGTTCCGGCCATCGCGCTGTGCTGACCCCAGCGGGTGTGGAATTGCTGCGCGAGGGCAGGCATCTGCTGCATGCGGCAACGGAGCTCGAGAATCGGGTAAAGCGCGTGGCTGCGGGTGTCGAAACAGAGTTGCGGATTGCGGTAAGCGATCTGATTTCCTGGGAAGTGCTGTATACCGCGCTTGAGGCGTTTTATGCCCAGGCCTTTGGTACCCGGCTGCGTATTATCACCGAAGTGTACGGTGGCTGCTGGGATGCGCTGGTGAATGGGCGAGCAGATATGGTGATCGGCGCACCCAATGAAGGCCCTGCGGGTGGTGGCTATGTCACCCATCCCATGGGGCGTGTCGAATTTGTGTTTGCGATTGCCCCGCAGCATCCTCTGGCTGCGTATCCCGAACCTTTGCAAGCCGCGGATATCATGCAGTTCAGGGCAGTGACTGCTGCCGATAGCTCACGGCATTTACCCGCGCGTACTTCCGGTCTGCTGAACGGGCAGGATGTGCTGACAGTACCTAACATGGCCGCAAAGCTGATCGCCCATCAGCTGGGGCTGGGGGTGGGTTATTTGCCCAGACAAATTGCATTAAAGGAGGCTGCAGCCGGGCGTCTGGTGATCAAGTCGGTTGCCGAGCCCAAGCCGGAGTCGCAGTTTTTTATGGCGTGGTTGAGCCATCACCAAGGCCCGGCATTGCAATGGCTGGTCCAGCACTGGATGAAACAGCAGGCCTGGCTGGTATAAATCCCGGTTTTTCAATTGGAAAATGTAAGCATGGGTGGTAAAGTTCCGCCGATAATCGCGTAATAGCATGCTGTGCCGCGTGTTAATGCTCGATGATATGGCTTTATGGGATAAAATACAGCATAACGATATGCATCATGCCGCATTGTATGTGCAACTCTACTAAGGGAATCCAGAAATGACAGTAGCGACTAAAGTAACCCTGACTTTTGATAATGGCCAGCCACCGATCGAGTTACCCGTACTTGCAGGCACACTTGGACCAAATGTGATTGATATTCGCAGTTTGAGCCAGCATGGCTATCTGACCTATGACCCCGGCTTTATGGCGACGGCAAGCTGCACGTCCAGTATTACTTACATCGATGGCGATGAAGGTCTGCTGTACTACCGTGGTTACCCGATTGAACAGTTGGCACAGCATTCCGACTTTGTTGAAGTATCGTATTTGCTGATTTTCGGTGAGCTGCCGACACCGGAACAGAAAGCCAAGTTTGAACAGGGTGTGCGTAGCCATACCATGCTGCATGACCAGGTCAATAATGTGTTCCGTGGTTTCCGTCGTGATGCCCATCCGATGGCGGTTATGGTTGGCGTGACCGGCGCTTTGTCAGCGTTTTACCATGACTCTATCAATGCATTTGATGTTCATAGCCGGGAAATTTCTGCGTACCGGTTGATGGCGAAAGTGCCGACTATCGCTGCGATGTCATATAAATACAATATGGGACAGCCTTTTGCGTATCCGCAAAACCGCTTGGGTTATGCTGAAAATTTCCTGCATATGATGTTCTCAACACCCTGTGAGCCTTATGAGGTGAATCCTGTGGTGGCTCGTGCAATGGACCGCATTCTGATCCTGCATGCTGATCATGAGCAAAATGCATCGACTTCCACTGTGCGTTTAGCCGGTTCATCCGGTGCGAACCCGTTTGCTTGCGTGGCCGCAGGGATGGCATCGTTATGGGGGCCATTGCATGGCGGAGCGAATGAGGCCGTGCTGAAAATGCTGGAAGAGATTGGCGATGTGTCGCGTATTCCAGAGTTTATTGAACGCGCCAAGGATAAAACCACGCCATTCCGCCTGATGGGTTTTGGTCATCGTATCTATAAGAACATGGATCCGCGTGCAGCCGTGATGCGGCAGACTTGCCATGAAGTGCTGGATGAACTGAATCTGAACGACGATCCATTGTTCAAAATTGCACTGGAACTGGAGCGTATCGCTTTGCAGGATGAGTATTTCATTGCCAAGAAACTTTATCCTAACGTCGATTTCTACTCCGGTATTGTGTTTCGTGCTCTGGGTATCCCGACCTCCATGTTCACAGCAATTTTTGCGATGGCACGAACGGTAGGCTGGGTGGCGCAGTGGAACGAAATGCTGGCTGAGCCTGGTCATCGTATCGGTCGCCCACGTCAACAATACACTGGTGCAACACGGCGCGAGTATGTGCCGATGGCTGAGCGCAGTTAGTTTTAAGTCGTGATTGGCGAGTTGATAAAGTTATCGGCTCGCCTTTTAACTAATGGATTGGCAAGCAATGGATTGGTTAGACACGCTTTATCAACAATTTCTGACTGATCCTGATCAGCTCAGTGCCGACTGGCAGACGTATTTCTCAACGCTGGATGAACCATCCGTTGCGCCCACCAATACCAGCTTCGATCGACGCCAGGTAGCGGTATTGCAGCTGATTAACGCCTACCGGTTTCTAGGCGTGCGGCATGCTGACCTTGATCCTTTACACCGTTTCCCCAGACCTGATGTGCCTGAGTTGGACCCCGCTCATTATGGGCTGGGTGCAGCAGACATGCTGGTGGTATTTGACACAGGCTCGCTGGTAGCGCCATCGCGTGCAACCCTGACGGATATTCTGACGATACTGCGTCGCACTTATTGCGGCACGCTGGGTACGGAATATATGTATATTTCCGACAATGTACGCAAACGCTGGATGCAGCAGCGTTTGGAGGGTTGCCTGGCTACTCCGGAATTTGACACTGCGCAACAGCAACAGATATTGCAAAGCCTGACAGCCGCAGAGGCGCTGGAGAAATTTCTGCATACGCGCTATGTGGGCCAGAAACGCTTCTCACTGGAAGGCGCCGAAACCTTAATTCCTATGCTGCATCACCTTATAAACGGTGCCGCAGGGCATGGCGTGCAAGAAGTTGTGCTGGGCATGGCGCACCGTGGTCGCATCAATGTGCTGGTCAATGTGCTGGGCAAGCCACTCAAACAGATATTCGGCACTATGCCGATCGACTTGGACAGTGCTCTGAGTGGGGACGTCAAATATCATCAGGGTTTTTCTACGGATGTTACTACCCCGCATGGAGCGGTCCATCTGGCGCTGGCATTCAATCCTTCGCACCTGGAAATTGTGCATCCGGTGGTGCGCGGTTCCGTGCGAGCGCGGCAACAACGCCGGGGAGATAACTCAGGTAGCGAAGTGATCCCGGTTCTGCTGCATGGTGATGCAGCTTTTTCTGGACAAGGCGTGGTGATGGAAAGCCTGAACATGTCGCAAACGCGAGGTTACAGCACGGGTGGTGGTATCCATATAGTGGTCAATAACCAGATCGGATTTACTACCTCGGATACCCGCGACAGTCGCTCGTCTTTGTACTGCACTGATGTGGCCAAAATGATCGAGGCACCCGTGTTGCACGTGAATGGTGATGATCCTGAAGCGGCATTGCTTGCGGTGCAAATTGCACTGGACTATCGTCGGGAATTTCATAAAGATATTATTATTGATCTGGTGTGTTTCCGTCGTCATGGCCACAACGAGCAGGATGAACCAGCAGTTACCCAGCCATTGATGTATCACGCCATAAATTCTCACCCTGGTACACGTCAGCTGTATGTGGATAAGCTGGTCGGCCAGTCTTGCCTGACAAAAGACAATGCACATGCTGTAATCGAGCAATATCGTGTCCGCCTGGAAAACGAAGAGCGTATTGTCGCACCCGCTGTTTCGCTCTATGGTCGTCATTTTGCTGCCCACTGGGAGTCATATCGCAACAATGACTGGCGCCATCCGGCTGAAACCAGTGTACCTGCAAATCAACTGGGCGAGCTCGGTGAGAAGCTGACGCGTATTCCTGATGGCTTGACCTTACACCCGCGGGTGGAGAAGGTTGTGATCGATCGTCGGGCAATGGTGGCAGGAGAATCAGGCGTGGATTGGGGGATGGCGGAAAATCTGGCGTATGCCAGTTTGTTACGGGATGGCTACCCGGTGCGAATTTCCGGACAAGACAGTGGTCGTGGTACCTTTTTTCACCGTCATGCGGTATGGCATGACCAGCACCGTGAACGGTGGGATGCTGGAGAGTTTTTGCCATTGCAGCATATTTACCCGAATCAGCCTAATTTTCTGGTGATTGATTCTTTATTGTCCGAGCTGGCGGTGCTGGCATTCGAGTACGGTTATGCCGCTTCCGAGCCGGACGAACTGGTTATAT
This sequence comes from Sulfuriferula thiophila, assembly GCF_003864975.1. Lineage (NCBI taxonomy): Bacteria > Pseudomonadati > Pseudomonadota > Betaproteobacteria > Nitrosomonadales > Sulfuricellaceae > Sulfuriferula > Sulfuriferula thiophila. Next base: position 337,539 of record NZ_BHGL01000046.1, on the reverse strand, counting down.
GGGAAGCGCAGTTTGGCGATTTTGCCAATGGCGCGCAGGTAGTCATCGATCAGTTTATTTCCAGCGGTGAGGCCAAATGGGGGCGTTTGTGTGGTTTGACCCTGTACCTGCCACATGGCCAGGAAGGGCAGGGGCCGGAGCATTCCTCTGCCAGGCTGGAGCGTTATCTGCAGCTATGTGCTAATGATAATATTCAGGTGTGTCAGCCAACGAATGCCGGGCAGATGTTCCATTTGATTCGCCGGCAAATGCTGCGCCCGTATCGCAAACCGTTGATCGTGATGACACCCAAGAGTTTGTTGCGTGCGAAACATGCCAGCGTGCCCTGGACGGCATTAACCAGTGGTCGATTTGAGGCGGTATTGCCTGAAACCGAAGCGCTGGAAGCCGCTGCTGTGCGACGTATCGTGGCGTGTAGCGGCAAAGTGTACTTTGATCTGTTTAATGTCCGGGAACAGCGTGGCATAACGGATATAGCGCTGATCAGGGTGGAGCAGTTGTACCCGTTTCCACGTAATGAATTTTATGATGTGATTGCCCTTTATCCAAATGCGAGTGAGCTGGTCTGGACACAGGAAGAGCCGCAGAATCAGGGGGCGTGGTTTGCAATTGGTCATCACTTACGGGATTGTATGGCCGAGGGTCAGGTTTTGCGTTATGCGGGACGGGCATTTTCTGCTTCACCCGCAGTCGGATACCCGGAAATATATGAAGCACAAAAACAGGCATTTATCGATGAGGCTTTATGTTAATTGACGTTAAAACTCCTGAGCTGTCAGATTCAATCACGGAAGGCACTTTGCTGGAATGGCATAAGCAAGTCGGTGATGTGGTGAGTCGCGACGAGACCCTGATCGATCTGGAAACGGACAAAGTCATACTGGAGATCTCCGCTCCTGGGAGCGGTATATTAGTTGAACTGCTGCGCGAAAATGGTGCTGTAGTCACCGCAGGCGAAATTATTGCGCGAATTGATAACGGTGAGGCTGTGCTGGCCGAGCCTGAGGTCGACGAAGTGGCTGTTATTTCCGCCGTTGTTACATCAACACCTATACCGGTTACTGAAGTTACTCCACCTGTTAGCCATGAGGTGATTCAGCCGCCCACTGTCGCGATGTCTGAAAGTGTGCAAGAGCCGGCTAAAACGATGCAGGTATTGGTGGGTGATGACGTGGCAAGGCCAACTTCCCGCCGGCAGCCTATGAGTCGTATCCGCCAGCGTATTGCAGAGCGTTTGGTGGAAGCGCAGCATACCGCAGCTATTTTGACCACGTTCAATGAAGTTAATATGCAGCCGGTTAAGGATATGCGTACGCAATATCAGGCCGATTTTCAACGTGAGCATGGTGTCAAACTGGGCTTCATGTCGTTTTTTGTCAAAGCGGCCGTGTTGGCTCTCAAGCAGTTTCCGATTATGAATGCAGCAATCGATGGGCATGATATCGTTTACCATGATCATTATGATATTGGCATTGCCGTATCTACCACGCGTGGCCTGGTAGTGCCGATTTTGCGTAATGCCAACTTGCTGGATTTTGCCCAGATTGAACGGGCAATAGCGGATTACTCTCAGCGCGCCGAGGCAATGAGTTTGAGTCTGGATGAGATTAGTGGCGGCACTTTTTCGATTAGTAACGGTGGTGTGTTCGGTTCGTTGCTATCCACGCCTATCATTAATCCGCCACAATCGGCGATACTAGGGATGCACACGATACAGGAGCGCCCAGTCGCAGAGCATGGGCAAGTGGTGATACGGCCGATGATGTATCTGGCACTGTCCTATGATCACCGTCTCATCGATGGCCGTGACGCGGTACGGTTTTTGGTCGAAATAAAAGCCGCACTGGAAGATCCGGCGCGGCTGTTACTTGGGATTTGAGATGTTTGCGTGTTGCGGCACTGGCTGCAACGCGCAAATATTACAAGTGGTTAGTTAAACGGGTGACGTAGAACAATAGTCTCTTCGCGGTCCGGTCCGGTGGAAATCATGTCGATAGGTACTTCGCACAATTTTTCCATTCGCGCCAGATACGCACGCGCATTGGCAGGTAATTCATCAAACTGTTTGATCCCGACTGTGCTTTCTGTCCAGCCTGGCATTTCTTCGTAAACCGGTTCGCATTTCGCCAAGGTTTCAGCGCCGACGGGCAGGATGTCGGAATAGCCGTTGTCGATATTGTAGCCAACACAAATTCGCAGTGATTCCATACCATCCAGCACATCCAGTTTGGTTACGCACAGACCGGAAACACCATTGATCTGGATAGAGCGTTTGAGCGCGGCAGCATCAAACCAGCCACAGCGGCGCGCACGTCCGGTGGTGGAGCCAAACTCATGGCCGCGTTCAGCCAGATACTTGCCGTTGTCATCGAATAGTTCTGTAGGGAACGGGCCAGAGCCGACACGGGTTGTATAGGCCTTGGTGATGCCCAGCACATAATGCAGGGTATGCGGCCCCACACCGGCACCAGTGGCTGCGCCACCTGCTGTGCAGTTGCTGGAGGTGACAAACGGGTACGTACCGTGATCAATGTCCAGCAATGTACCTTGAGCACCTTCAAAGAGCAGATTGCTACCGCTGCGGTTAGCTTCGTATAGCAGACGGGGTACATCTGCTACCATAGGTTTGATGCGTTCAGCCAGCAGCAGGGTTTCTTCCAGTGTTTGGCTAAAGTCTACGATGTCAGTATTGAAATAGTTTTTCAGAATGAAGTTGTGATAGTCCAGTACTTCGCCTAGTTTTGCGGCAAAGCGCTCGCGATGGAATACGTCTTGCAAACGTATCGCGCGGCGTGCAACTTTATCTTCGTAAGCAGGGCCGATACCACGACCGGTAGTGCCGATTTTGCTTACGCCTTTAGCGCGTTCACGTGCCTGATCTATGGCTATGTGGTATGGCAGGATCAGCGGGCATGCTTCTGATATTTTGAGGCGTGCGGCTACGTCCACACCATGCTGTGCAAGCATGTCCATTTCTTCAAGCAGCGCAGCAGGAGACACGACGACGCCATTGCCAATGTAGCAGGTAACGTTATCACGCAATATGCCGGAAGGTATCAGGTGTAGCACGGTTTTTTTACCGGCAACCACTAAAGTATGGCCGGCATTGTGACCGCCTTGAAAACGGACTACGCCTTGTGCATGGTCGGTTAGCCAGTCAACGATTTTACCTTTGCCTTCATCACCCCATTGGGTGCCTATGACGACGACGTTTTTGCTCATAATTATTTCCAGATAAGTTGCTAAGTTGTTATTGGGCGTTGTTCGGTCGGATACTTACCGTCCATTCACCTTGAGTGTCCTGGGTCAGGATGCGATCATATCCATATTCGTCACGGTGTTCGTCATGCCCAGGTAAATCAATAATGACGATTTCGCCACGGGTGCGCAATTCATTGATTTTTTCTGCTAGTTTGGCGTTGCGCAGGAAGGGCGCAAGTATGGCTTGCGGGCCGGTCGAGCGCCAAAACTGAGTTGCAATCTCGCGCAAGTCAAGACTGAAGCCAGTTGCTGGGCGGGAGCGTCCGAAGCTTTTTCCGACTTCATCATACCGCCCACCTTGCGCCAGCGGCGTAGGGTGATTGCTGGTATAGACGGCAAACACCACGCCGCTATGGTAGTGGTATCCCCGTAATTCTGCCAGATCAATATTGATTTTTGCTTCGTCTTTGAGTTCGCTGATGATGGCGCGCAATTCTTCCAGGGCCTGACTGATGTCGAGCTGGCTAGGCAATACTCGGAAGGCTTCGTCAAGTACTTCAATACCGCCATATAAACTTGGCAGGGCGCAGAAAGCTTCTTGCAGGCTGCTCTCCAAATGTGCAGTGAGTTCACGAATAGAGCTAACGTCTTTGGCCTGCAGAGCAGCAAATATCGCTGGTACATCATCGGGGGCTATGTTGGCGTGTTGTAATAGACCGCGAAATACGCCAACGTGGCCTATGTCCAGGTGTAATTCACCTGCGCCGGTCAGTTTCAGTGCATTCAGCATGAGCTTCTGTATCTCTACGTCGGCTTCGTAGCTTGGGTGGCCGTATAGTTCGGCGCCCAGTTGCATTAGTTCGCGAGAACGATGGGTGCCATCCGGTAAGGTGTGAACAACTGAACCTGCGTAGCACAGCCGAGTTACACCCTGGCGATTCAGCAGGTGGGCATCAATACGTGCAACCTGCGGTGTGATATCTGCGCGCAATCCCATGGTTTTACCCGTAATCTGGTCGACCAGCTTGAATGTTTTAAGATCCAGGTCGCTGCCAGCTCCGGTTAATAATGAGTCTATATACTCAATTAACGGCGGAGTGACCAGTTCATAGCCATGTACGCGGAATAGGTTGAGTATTACCTGGCGCAGATTTTCCATGCGCAAAGCGGTTGGTGGGAGTAAGTCCTCAATATATTCAGGAAGTAACCAGTTATGCATTTTTAGCGCACCATTATTAGAATAAGCAAACCACCCAGTATGGAAAAAAGTCCAACTGTGCGTAACTGACCATCAGTAAAGCTTATCATTTTAGTAAAAGTTTCTCGCCATACAGTCGGGGCGATGAGCGGCATAATGCCCTCGATGATAAGCACGAGGGCAAATGCACTAAATAAGCTCAACGCCATTTTTACTTAGTAACCTTCGGCGACTTCATGTATTTGAAGAATGCCGAGTTGGGCTCAAGGACGAGTACATCGCTCTTGTTTTTAAAGCTTTGACGGTATGCGTCCATGCTACGGTAAAACGCGTAGAACTCTGGATTCTGCGAGTAGGCTGATGCATATATAGTACTGGCTTTGGCATCGCCTTCACCCTTGATGCGCTGAGCGTCACGATAAGCTTCTGCAATTATGACTTCGCGCTGCCGGTCAGCATCTGCACGGATTTTCTCCGCTTCTGCGGAACCCGTAGAGCGCAATTCATTGGCGACGCGCTTACGTTCCGCTTCCATGCGGCGATAGACCGAATCACTGACTTCTTGCGGCAAGTCTACATGCTTGATGCGTACGTCCATGACTTGCACACCAATTTTGCGTGCATCCTGATCAGCTTTAGCCCGTAATGATGCCATGATTTCGTCGCGTTCGCCTGACACAACTTCATGCACAGTCCGCTTGCCGAATTCCGCTCTTAAACTGTCATTTATCGTTTGCTGTAAACGCGTTTGCGCGCGCGTTTCATCTCCGCCAACACTGACATAATATTGTTTTACATCAATAATTCGCCATTTTGCGAAGTAGTCGACAAGTACGTTTTTCTTTTCAGAAGTGATAAACCGGTCAGGATCGGCAGGATCAAGCGTCAGTATCCGGGTATCGAAATAGCGCACATTTTGTACTAACGGCAATTTGAAATACAGGCCAGGCGTTTTATCGACGGCGACGACTTCACCGAGTTGAAATACCATGGCATTTTGCCGTTGGTCAACCGTATAAATCGTCATGCTTGCTACGATTAATAGACCCAGTACTATGATAATGATGGTGTTAATATTTTTCATGGTCTGTCCTCCCGTTCACGGCTGCGAAAGGCATCACGTGTGCGTCCTGTGTCTTGAGCAGCAGGATCTGCAGGGGTGGGCTTAATGGCAACAGTATCCGGCACGCTCGATGTGCTGCTTGATGTTGTAGCGTTATTGGCTGATGGTCCGGTCATTTGCATCAGTTTGTCGAGTGGCAGGTAGATAAGGTTGTTGCCACCTTTGCTGCTGTCAACCAGGACTTTGCTTGTGCTGGTCAGCACTTGCTGCATCATGTCCATGTACATGCGGTCACGTGTGACTGCCGGTGCCTTGCTGTATTCAACCAACACCTGTTTGAAGCGGCTTGCTTCACCTTCCGCATTGGCAATAACTGATTGTTTGTAACCATTCGACTCTTCAGTTAAGCGTGCAGCCATCCCGCGCGCTTTGGGAATAACGTCATTGGCATATGCCTGACCTTCACTCTTCAAGCGTTCGCGATCCTGTCCAGCCTTTACAGCATCATCAAATGCTGATTGGACTTCCTGTGGTGGTTGGGCATTTTGCAAAGTGACTTTGCTTACGCTGATGCCGGTTTTGTACCGGTCCAGCGCATCCTGTATATTTTTGGTAGCGCGCGCGGCAACATCAGCACGCCCCTCATATAGGACATAATCCATTTTGCTTTTGCCAACAGTTTCACTCATGACGCTCTCTGCAGCTTGGCGCACAGCATCGTCTGGTGAGCGATTGCTGAACAAATAATCTTCAGGATCTTTCAAGGTGTATTGCACAGCAAATTGAATATCAACGATATTTTCATCATCGGTGAGCATGAGCGATTCTTTAAGCATTTTGCTCTTGACGTTATTGCGATAGCCAACTTCAACAGTTCTGACTTGTTCGATATTAACGACCTCTACCGTTTCCATCGGGAACGGTAAGTGCCAGTTTGGGCCTGGCTGGGTGGTTTCGACGAATTTACCAAAACGCAGTACGACGCCACGTTCGCCGGTATCAACTATGTAAAAGCCCGAAGCCAGCCAAATCGCAATGATGACGCCGGCAATAATGGCGAGGCCGCCTTTATTAAATGACTTACCTGAGTTGGGTGTCGATGGTTTGCCACCAAACAATCCATTCAGTTTCTCGTTGAAACGGCGCCAGATTTCGTCTAAATCAGGTGGGCCGTCATTTTTCTTGCCCCATTGTGGGTCATTCCAAGCCATATTTAATCCAATTCTGGGTGATATTCGTTATTGATAATGGTTAATTGTGTTGGTTCTGGTTGCGGCTGCATAAACTGTTTCTTAGCTTCACTTATGACCTCGCGTAACGTATTTATACCCAGTCCGGTTTTGGCGCTAAGACGAATAGCTGTAATTTTATCATATTCATCCCGTTCAATGCCGGGTGTAGACGAGCATAAATCAATCTTATTCATTACTAAAAGTTGCGGTACGTCAGCCGCACCAATTTCACCTAATACTTTATTGACTTCAGCAATGTGTTTGTCGCGCATTGGGCTGGCAGCATCAACCACATGCAGCAACAAATCGGCCTGTATGGTTTCTTCCAGTGTGGCTCGGAAACTTTCAACCAGAGTGTGGGGCAGACGAGTAATAAAACCCACGGTGTCGGACAGTACTATTTCGCCAACATCGGGTATGTAGAGCTGGCGGGTTGTGGTATCCAATGTAGCAAAGAGCTGGTCAGCCGCATAGCTGCCGGCATTGGTTAATGCGTTAAATAAGGTGGACTTGCCAGCATTGGTATAACCGACCAGTGAGATGGACATGACCCGGCTGCGACTCCGTGCGCGGCGTTGGATGGCACGTTGGCCGTGAAGTTTAGCCAGGCGGTCCTGGAGCAATTTGACGCGTTTTCCTATCAGGCGTCGGTCTGTTTCAAGTTGAGTTTCACCAGGGCCGCGTAAACCAATACCGCCCTTTTGCCGTTCCAGGTGGGTCCAGCCGCGGATCAGGCGGGTTGATAAGTGGGCGAGTTGAGCCAGCTCAACCTGCAATATACCTTCTGCGCTTTTAGCGCGGCTGGCAAATATATCCAGAATAAGTGTGGTGCGATCCACTACGCGGCATTGCAGAGCAAGTTCCAGGTTACGCTCTTGCGCTGGGGAGAGTGCATGATTAAAGATGACTATGCCGGCTTCATTCGCTTGCACCATCGCGGCGATTTCTTCAACCTTGCCACTGCCGGCAAATAAAGCGGCGTCTGGACGTGCGCGCCGTCCTTCAATCAGGCTGACTACGGTAAGTCCCGCGCTTTCGGCGAGGCGGTGCAGTTCTTCAACACTATCTTGATAATCGGGTTCACCAAAGTCTATGCTGACGAGCACGACTTCTTCATTGCCGCTATGGCGTTCAAACATTCAGCGCTGGGCCTTTATCTATTGGCGAAGTGTTAAATTGGCGTTTCTGCATGCAATGGTACTGGGCGTGAAGGAACGATGGTGGAAATGGCATGTTTATATACCATTTGCGTGACCATGTTTTTGAGTAATACGACGTATTGGTCATACGCTTCAATTTGGCCCTGGAGTTTGATGCCATTTACCAGATACACTGATACAGGGACATTGTCTTTACGCAACGTGTCGAGAAACGGATCCTGGAGCAGTAATCCTCTGTTGGTTTTAGGCGCGCTCATGTTGGCGTACTCCCTGTAATAATTGTAATGATGAGATTATGCTGATTTGTGTCGCGTTCGGCAATATTAGTATTTGCTAATTTTTTACGATTGGTATTTATAAATTGCATTCAGGTCGGCCAAAGTAATATCCTTGTCCCCAATTGACGCCCATTTTTGCCAGGAGTTCCGCAGTTTCGGCATCTTCTATGTTTTCGGCTATGGTTATGATGTTCTGTTTGTGGGATATGTCAATAATTGCTTGGATTATATCAATAATTTTTGCATTGCCATGCATATTGGTGACCATCCAGCCTTCTATCTTCAGGAAACTGATGGGGAGTTTCGCCAGGTAAAGGAATGACGAGTAGCCGCTGCCAAAGTCATCGAGTGCCAAACGGAAGCCCATGTCGAGTAATGGTTGGATTTGTCGGGTAAGCAGCTCGAAGTCATTAATGAATTGCCGTTCAGTAATTTCAAATACTAATGGCTTAACGCCGTTAATCGGAGTGTCACACAGCACGCAATGTTGTTTGACACTATCTAGCAGGCCGCTGACCATTTCTGGTCGTGATAAAAACTGGGGGGAGAGGTTTACGAAGTGAGCAAGGTCAGGGTTGTCTTTGCTGTTTTGACTGTTAACGCAATGCGCCATGGTCTGGCGGGTAATGGTTTCATCAACCAGATGAATTAATTGCAGACCTTCTGCGGCTTCAATGAATTCCGCTGCGGGAGTGGGATGTCCCTGTTTGTTGATCAGTCTGGCTAAGGCTTCCTCGGCCACGACTTTGCCTGTACGCAAGTCGACTATGGGTTGGTAGGCAGGTATCAGATGATTGTTTTTTAATGCATCCTGAATTTCACCTGCGTGCCAGAGAGTGGCTCGCTGCCCGCTTCGATTTAATACAACACGATTACGGCCTGCGTTTTTAGCCTCATAGAGTGCGCTGTCTGCATCTGCTAGCAAGCGGGTTAAATCGATTTTATCTGCTTGTACACTGGCCATGCCTACGCTTAGGGTTAGCTCCAGCGTACCGGAGTTGGCGACAAAAGGTGTCTGTTGATAGATCAGGCGCAATCTGTCTATGGCTTGATAGGCTTGATCACTGTCGGCGTGGTGTAGGTAGATGAGAAATTCCTCACCACCCCAGCGTGCAATCCAGTCGCCATCGCGCATCTGTTGTTGTAAGGTATGTGCGGCACGCTTTAATACTATATCGCCGGTTTTGTGGCCATAGTGATCATTAATGAGCTTGAATCGGTCAAGATCGCATATGCTGACAGTCAATATGCTATGTTCGCGTTCGGCTCTGGCGATTTCCTCATTCAGGCGCATTTCTGCTGCGCGGCGATTAGGCAGGCCGGTCAGCACATCGGTAAGTGCAAGGTCTTGCAGTGCCAGTTGTTGATGGATTTGCAGTAATATCTGGCTAAAGCCGGCTGCAAGCAAATCAACATAATCACAGGCTTGAGGTGAGTAGTCTCTTTCGATGTTGTCGTAATTGGTGAAGCATAAAAACCCAAAGCGTTTTGTGGCTAGCCACAGTGGTGCTGCAATATATAAAATTGTGGGCTGATCTGCAGCCAATGTCATTGAACCTGTAATCCATGGTGCATTGGGGTTGTCGTCTATCCGATTACTTAATGTCCTGATCCAATCCAGCTTAATCTCGTCTGTGATTGAAGGGTGTCGTTCAGATTGATGGTGGATGTGGGCGTTGTTGAATTGGTCTATTTCAACAATCCAGGCGCCGTCTGCTTCGAGATAGCTCGCTCCCAAATCCAGCATGGCATCAATTTTCTGCCCCTCATCCAGATCGCGATTGGTGGCGAGCCGCCACTGGGTCTGTAGCTGACCTTCGATGCGCGATGCCTCATTGTTTGGGTTCATATTAATTTAATTCTTAATGTGAAGAGCGGGTTCCAGATAATTATAATGGTAAGCTGCTTCTGAGTTTAGCGGTTTGTATTGAAATTGCTACACACGAAATACTAATGTTGGAGGAGATAAAAATGACTGATTGCACCCAATTTCCGGCCTGGAAAAAACTGAAAGAACACAAAAAAGATATGGCCCGGATACAAATGCGTTTTTTGTTTGCTGAGGATCCAAAGCGATTTAAACGCTTTTCATTGGAAGCTGCAGGTATTTTACTTGATTTCTCCAAAAATCGGGTAACGAATACGACAATGCGTTTGTTGACACAAGTAGCACGTGATTCGAAATTGCCTGATGCGATCGAAGCGATGTTTAGTGGAGAACGCATTAATCGTACCGAGGGGCGGGCTGTGTTGCACACGGCGCTGCGTAACCGGGTCATGACGCCGGTCTATGTTGATGGCGTTGATGTGATGCCGCTAGTGAATCAGGTGCTGGCGAGAATGCGGGCTTTTACTGATGCTGTGCGTGGTGGTAAATGGCGTGGTCATACGGGTAAGCGTATTACCGACATCGTCAATATCGGCATTGGCGGTTCTGATTTAGGGCCTGTCATGGTGACGCAGGCCTTGACACCGTACTGGCAACCCGGCCTGCATGCGCATTTTGTTTCCAATGTTGATCCTAGCCAGATCATGGAAACCTTGGCGGCGGTTAATCCTGAAACCACGTTATTTATTGTTGCATCAAAAACGTTTACGACTCCGGAAACGCTGTTGAATGCGCAGGTTGCACGGCGCTGGCTGGTGGAAAAGCTGGGTGATGAGTCGGCTGTCGCTAAACATTTTGTGGCGATTTCGACCAATACCAAAAAAGTTCAGGCTTTTGGAATCGATGCCGCCAATATGTTTGAATTCTGGGACTGGGTCGGTGGCCGTTATTCGATCTGGTCGGCGGTCGGTTTGCCTGTTGCGCTGATGGTGGGGATGGATCATTTCGAAACGTTGCTATCAGGCGGATTTGCGATGGATGAACATTTCCGTAGCGCGCCACTGGAAAAGAATATGCCGGTTATCATGGCGTTGCTGGGTGTCTGGCACAATGATTTCTGGAATGCGGATAGTAATGCGATTTTTCCTTACGACCAGTATCTGGCGCGCTTTCCGGCTTATTTGCAGCAACTGGATATGGAAAGCAATGGCAAAAGCGTGACCTTTGATGGCAAGGCGGTGCACTGCCAGACCGGGCCTATTATCTGGGGTGAACCGGGCTGCAATGGACAGCACGCATTCTTCCAGTTGGTGCATCAAGGCACACGCTTGGTCCCCGCTGATTTTCTAGTAGCGGCCGAGTCGCAGCGCCCGGTTGAGCATCAGCATGAGGTGCTGCTGGCGAATTGCTTTGCGCAGACCAAGGCGTTGATGCGTGGTAAAACCCGGGATGAGGCGAGAGTGGAATTGATACGTTCTGGCGTGACTGGTGCCCGTCTGGATGCTTTGCTGCCGCATAAGGTGTTTCCTGGCAATCGCCCATCTAATACCCTGTTGTACCGCAAACTTGACCCCTACACTTTGGGGGCGCTCATTGCTTTATATGAGCATAAAGTTTTTGTGCAGGGCGTGCTGTGGAATATCAACTCATTTGATCAATGGGGTGTGGAGCTTGGCAAGCAGTTGGCGGGTGCGATTGAAAGTGGTTTGCTTGCGGAAGATAAGGTAACTGAGCATGATAGCTCGACAAACGGTTTGATGAATGCCTGTAAACGTTTGCGCAAATCCTGACAATTATCGGTTACTTGCGTTGGACGCAAGCAACCGATAATTAGTTTAATGCTGGTTATTTAACGCCCAGTAATTCAACTTCAAATACCAGAGTGGCATTTGGCGGGATAACGCCACCCGCACCGCGCGCGCCGTACCCGAGTTGTGGCGGGATGGTCAGCTTGCGTGTGCCGCCAACCTTCATGCCTGCAACGCCTTCATCCCAGCCGCGGATCACTTCGCCGGCGCCAAGATGGAAATTGAATGGCTGGTTACGGTCTTTGCTGGAGTCGAATTTGGTGCCGTTGGTCAACCAGCCGGTGTAATGCACGGTAACCGTTTGGCCCGCAGCCGCCGTTGCGCCAGTGCCTTCAATAGTGTCTTCGTAAATTAATCCTGATGCAGTGGTCATTTTTTTTGTGGCCTTAGTGATGTGTTGAGTGGAAAGAGTATCTGCGTTCGCTAAACTTGGTATGGTCAGGCAGAGCAGGGCAGTTAATACGGATTTAGAAATGAATAGTTTCAATGGGGATATTTCCGTAAAGTTGAAACAGTAAAAATACCATTCTATCTGCGCTTTGCGCAATCCAAATATGCGTTATCAGGATGAGCAGCTTACACTAATGTGCCGGGCCCAGTCCGGTGGCGCTGCGGCATAGGCTTCCATGCCCGGATGTTCGTCGTAAGGTTGTTGCAATACCTGCATTAACCGGTCGACTTCGCTCATGTCGTTGTGGTCGCGGGCGGCGACTATGGCGTTTTCAGCAAGATAGTTGCGCAGTATGTATTTGGGATTGACGCTACGCATTGCAGGTGCGCGTTTGGTGTCAACGCTATAGACTATGCGCAGTTGCGTACGGTAGCTGGTGGCCCAGTTGTCAAATGCCGCACGGTCTATGAATAAATCACGCAGAGGTGAATTTTCGGCATCAGGTGCGCTATTGAAATCACATAGCCGACGCATAAATATCGTGTAATCGATACGGTTCTTTTGCAGGGTGTCGAGTAACTGCATAATCAATGGTACGTTGGATTTGTCTGCCGGTAATCCAAGTTTGGCGCACATCAGGTCTATGTAGCTGCTGGCGAAAATCGCCGGGTAGGTGTCGAGTGCAGCTTTGGCATCCGCTACGCTCATTAATGGGGTGAGTGCCTGTGCCAGTCGGGTCAAATTCCAGGCTGCCACATCAGGCTGCTGATCAAAAGCATAGCGGCCGGCTTGGTCGGAGTGGTTGCATATGAAACCTGGGTCGTAATGATCCAGAAAGCCAAATGGGCCGTAGTCCAGAGTTAAGCCCAGTATGGACATATTGTCGGTATTCATTACGCCATGTGCGAAGCCGACCGCTTGCCACTGGGCCATGAGCTTTGCAGTGGAGGTGATCACAGCTTGCAGAAACTTCGGGTATTTGTCTTCGCTATTCAGTAATTCGGGGTAGTGGTGCTGGATAACAAAATCCGCAAGGGTGCGAATCGCGTCTGGCTGGCTGCGATAAAAGAACACTTCAAACGAACCGAAACGGATAAAGCTGGGGCTCATGCGCAGGACTACGGCAGCAGTTTCTACGGTTTCGCGGTATACCGGTAATGAGCTACCGACCAACGATAAAGCGCGAGTGGTAGGAATACCCAAGCCATGCATGGCTTCCGAACATAGATATTCCCTGATGCTGGAGCGTAATACTGCACGCCCGTCACTGTTGCGTGAATAAGGTGTGGGTCCTGCGCCTTTTAGCTGTAGTTCCCAGTGTCCGAGTTCACTTTCAATGCCGCCTAATAATATGGCGCGCCCATCGCCTAGCTGCGGTACAAAATAGCCAAATTGATGTCCGGCATAAAGTGCGGCAGCGGGTTGTGAGTCTGTTGGCAATGTATTGCCGCAGAGCAAATCCGCCAGGTTGTGATCGGTTTCATGCCCGGTAAGATTGATTAACTGAGCTGCTGCAGGGTTGAAGTGCAGTAGTTTGACGTCAGGCAGTGGTGTCGGTGTAACTCTGCTGTAAAAGTCTGACGGTAAACTGACGAACCGATTGTGAAAATTGAGTGTGTCGAAGGTGGGCATGTGTGGGGGTTAGCGTATGAGCTGATAAATAAAATTGTGAAACGTAAATCAGTATAGGATAAAATTCAAAATTTGTAAGACTGAAGCTAACATTATAGCGTCCTTCCCGGGCGCTTTTTTATAATTACGATAATGCAGTAAATTAAGAATATGCTTAATAATAAGATGGTTAAGGTGGGGGCGTTCGTGCTGTCTTCAATAGGTTCATCCGTTCAGGCCGGGGAATGGTCTACTGAAATTGATTTTGAAATGCGGCATTTTCTAAATAAATCACAGACTGTGCAAGAGTTGTCAAATGCTACAACGATAAAGCAGCAAGAGCAAATTGCATCGACCGGGTTGGCAAGTCAAGATCAGCCTTCTATTGCAATTCAGCCTAGTTATTTTAACGAATGGGATGGTCAAAAAAATTCGTTTTCATTTAAACCGTTTTACCGCTGGGATGACAGGGACGATTACCGGACGCATTTTGATATCCGGGAGATGGTGTGGCGCTCGAGTCAGGGTGGGGTAGAGCATCCATGGGATCTGCGGGTTGGTGTCGATAAGGTGTTTTGGGGTGTGGCTGAATCCCATCATCTGATTGATATTGTCAATCAGACTGATGGTGTTGAAGATCCGAAAATGGAGCAGAAATTAGGTCAGCCAATGTTGCGGGCTACTGTCAGTCGCGACTGGGGTACGTTGGACATGTTTGTGCTGCCCTATTTCCGAGGACGTACATTTGCCGGGCCGGAAGGTCGTTTACGATCGCCGACCTCTCTGGTCCGTTCGCCGGTGGTGTATGAGTCTGGCTTAGGCCAGAGCCATGTGGATTACGCGGTGCGCTGGTCTAAGGGTTTTGATCGGTTGGATGTGGGGCTTAGCTATTTCAGAGGGACGAGCAGAGATCCGCGTATTGCACAGTTGGATTCCCTGATTACACCAGAAAATCCTCTAGGTCTGCAAGTCAACTATGATTTGATTAGTCAAATCGGGCTGGATGTGAATTATCTGCTTGGGGACTGGATTTTGAAGCTGGAGGCGATTGACCGGCATTCTAACTTCGAACGATTTTATGCGTTTGTTACCGGTACGGAATATACCTTTAATGGGATTTATGGTTCGCAGATGGATATGGGTACTTTCCTTGAATATAACTTTGACAGTCGAGGCCAGGGATCTGCGGGTGTGTTGCAGGATGATTTGTTTATCGGTTTAAGGTTGGCCATGAACGATGAGAAATCAACAGAAATTAAGCTTGGTGTGATGACGGATTTGAACGATGCATCGCGCACAACCCGGGTTGAACTAAACCGTAGGCTTGATGATAAGTGGAGTATAAAATTCTTGGGACAGGGCTATCACCGTATAGACAGTGGTAATCCGCTCTATGCATTTAAAGAGGATAGTTTTATCCAAAGCACTTTGGTTCGTTATTTTTAATTATTGGCATGAATTTTGCTTTAAGCAATGTTAAAAATTATTTAACTAACGTTAAGGGATAGGGCGATGAGTAGTTGCAATAAGAAAAAACATGGATTTAAAACGGCCGTATTGATTACCGCGTTAATCAACACCGCGGCTGCGCATGCAGGGGAGTGGACCACGGAAGTGGACCTGGATTACCGCTATTTCCGCAAGCCACCGGCACAAGTACCCACAGGAACCACAACTCAGGAAACCGCTGCAAGCTTTTATGCTTTTTTAGTGAGCGTTGGCGTGCCGGTAACTAGTTTCGTTACTGTACCTACTGCAGTTCTGGCGGTTTCCGCTGCACAAAGTGGTGGGAGTGGGACGCAGGGAAACAATGAACCTTCAGTTGTGATCCAGCCAACTTATTTTAATGAGTGGGCTAATAAAACCAACTCATTTACTTTCAAGCCATTCTTTCGTTGGGACAACATGGACGATAAGCGTACCCATGCTGACATACGGGAGATGGTGTGGAAGTCCCAGTATGGCACGGCTGCAACGCCATGGGATTTGCGCGTAGGTATCGATAAAGTATTCTGGGGTGCGGCTGAATCTCAGCATCTGGTTGATGTTATTAATCAGACCGATGAGGTGGAGAATATTAACCGTGAAGCCAAGTTGGGGCAGCCTATGGTGCGCGCAACGATAAGCGGTAAATTGGGAACGCTAGATGCTTTTGTTCTGCCATGGTTTCGTGAACGTACTTATTCCGGACAGGATGGTCGCTTGCGCCCGTTGGTATCATTGGCAACCCTGCCGGTGACATACCAGTCCGATGCAAAAGATAGTCATGTTGATTATGCGTTGCGCTGGTCTAAATCGTTTAGCGGTATTGATCTAGGGATTTCCCAATTTGTGGGTACCAACCGCGATCCGCGTGTGGCGACTTCAGCTATTTATGTAACTGCTGCAAACCCAGCGGGTTTGTACTTGAGTTATGACCAGATGGCGCAGACCAGTGTAGACATGACTGCCGTTAGGGGTAACTGGGTGTACAAGCTGGAAGCATTGCATCGTGATACCAATTACGATCATTACTGGGCGGGCGTGACTGGCGTGGAATATGCGTTTAATGGTGTGTTTCATACACCATATGATGTAAATACTTTCCTGGAATATAACTACGATAGTCGTGGGCAAGGTCAGGCTGTGTATCAGAGTGATGTATTCGTTGGTGCGCTGTTGAATTTGAACGATGCTAAATCAACCCAGCTTAAACTAGGTGTTCTAGTAGATACCAATGACAGTACGCGCAGCACGCGTGTGCAGTTTAGCCGTCGCCTGAATGATAACTGGTCAGCCAGACTCGAAGGCCAGTGGTTTAACTCGGTTGACTCCGGCAACCCGTTAAATGCTTACAGAGAAGATAGTTATCTGCAGGCAACGTTGGCGCGTTACTTCTAATTTCAAGTTAAAGCTGTCGGATTTCTGACGTTGCTGTTGATTATCCGACAGAGTGGCTTGTTGCGATTAAGTTTGTGACCGGTTGATTTGCTCGATGGGGTAAGTTAAAGACTTGGTTTAATCGAGTGAATCGCTTTTCATTTCTGTATATGTTGTCCGGGTAGGGTATGAAAAATAATTTTGCAATGCGTTTTGGTTATGGGGTAATCAAACATCGATGGCTGGTAGTGTTGTTGACGATACTAGTCGTTGTTGCATCTGGAATGGGGATGAAAAAACTCACCATGAGTGGTGATTACAAGGTGTTCTTCAAGCCTGATAACCCGCAGTTGCTCGCATTTGATGCATTGCAAAAAACGTACACAAAAAGTGACAACATCATGTTTGTGCTTGCGCCCAAAAACGGTGATGTTTTTACGAAAGAAAATCTGGCTGCTGTTATTTGGCTGACAGATAAGGCATGGAAAATGCCCTATTCTTCACGCGTTGATTCAGTAACAAATTATCAGAACAGTACCGCCGATGGGGATAATTTGAATGTGCGTGATCTGGTATCTAATCCAGAGGCATTGTCAGCGGCAGATTTGAAACAGGCACGCGAAATTGCAGTGCATGATCCTTTACTGGAAAGGCGCATTATTTCGCCTTCCGGCCATGTAACCGGAGTGAACGTTACATTTCAGCTCCCGGATAAAACCAAAGCCAAAGCCATACAGTTAACAGTCGCCAAAGCGCGTGAACTCAAACGTGAATTTGAAACGCGTTATCCGGATATGAAAGTCTATCTGAATGGCGTGGTGATGATGAATGCGGCATTCCTTGAAGCAACGCGTGATGATATGCGCACCCTGGTGCCGATCATGATGGCAGTGGTTGTGGTGATGTTGTTAATTACTTTGCGCAGTGTGGCGGGTACCGGCTTGATTATGCTGAGTATCGTGATGTCTATTGCCGTTACTATGGGCCTGGCCGGATGGTATGGGATAGTGATGTCAGCACCGCTGGCAACCGCACCGCTGGCTATTATGATCATGGCGATAGCGGATGGCGTACATGTGCTTTCTCATTATGGGCATTCAGTGCGTCATGGTATGGCGCGAGAAGATGCTATGGCAGAAAGCATAGGCTCCAATTTGGGGGCGATGTTCCTGACCAATATCTTGTCTGCGATTGGTTATGCCAGCATGGTGTTCAGTGAAGTACCGCCATTCCAGACATTGGGAGTAGTTGTTGCGGTGGGTATTGTGGCTGGCTTCCTGATTTCGGTAATTCTGATTCCTGCCGCCATGATCATTTTGCCGGGTCGCGTCAGTCAGGTGCACTCACGTGAGGACGAAAAAATCTCACTGATGGAACGTTACACTGAATTCTTCCTTAATCACCGTAACAAGATGCTGGTTGGTAGTCTCGCAGTCACGTTCTTGCTTGGTACTTTTATTACACGCAATGAATTTAGTGACTCATTTCATAAATACTTTGCTGAAAGTACTGAATTCCGGCAGGCAACTGATTTCACATTGAAAAACCTGACTGGCGTGTATCTGATCGACTATTCATTGTCTGCTGGTCATCCAGAGTATGTGAATGATCCGGTCTTCCTGAATAAGGTGAATGAGTTTGCGCAGTGGTACAGGCAGCAACCTGAAGTGCTGCACGTAAACACCTTTACTGACATCATGAAGCGACTTAACAAAAATATGCATGGTGATGATCCTGCTTATTATAACTTGCCAGATGAGCGCGCACTTGCGGCGCAATATCTGCTGTTATACGAGATGTCCTTACCATATGGACTGGATCTGAATGACCAGATTAATCTGGATAAATCTGCAACACGCTTCACGGTAACTTTGAAGGCGGTAAGTTCAAATGAAATGATTGCAGTGGAAGAGCGCGCCAATCAATGGCTGAAAGCGCATGGCTTGAATATTATCCAGACCACTGGTGGCTCAGGTGCCGGGATGATGTTTGCTCATATCGGCAAAGAGAATGGCAAGAGCATGATGATAGGGAATATTTGGCAGATAGTGCTGATTTCCGGACTGATTGTGCTGGCTGTACGCTCTTTTAAACTGGGCGTGATCAGTCTGATACCTAACCTGATGCCTGCAGTAATGGCTTATGGTGTATGGGGTATTGCAGTTGGCGAGATCAATATGGCGGTATCCATGGTTGGCGGAATTTCGCTGGGTATCGTGGTAGATGATACGGTGCACTTTCTGAGCAAATATCTGCAGGGTAGGCGCGAGCTTGGGTATGATGCTGAGCGGAGCATACGCTATGCCTTTGATCTTGCGGGTGTTCCCATGTGGATATCGACTTTTATTCTGGTGGCAGGTTTCCTGGTACTGGCGACTTCACCATTCAGCATGAATGCAGATATGGGTATTTTGACGGCTATTACGATTACTTTTGCAGCTTTTGCTGAAGCATTTATGTTGCCGGGCCTGTTGCTGCTGGTTGATCGTGGCGAAAAGATTTAATTAAACGAGAGGTAATTATGTATAAATTATTAGCAATATTAGCGTTAATCGTTCCCCTGAGTGCTGTTGCTCAAACTCCGCAGGAAAAAGGTCTGGCTATAGCGAAACAGCAAGATGCTAAAAATAGCGGTTTTAAAGATTATACCAATGACATCGTCATGACATTGAAAAATGCGCAAGGTCAGGAAACAGTAGATTACCTGCATTCATTAACCTTGGAAGCTCCAACTGATGCAGAAGGCGACAAAAGCAAGCTGGTGTTTGATAAACCGGCAGATGTTAAGGGTACGGCTATGCTGACGTACAGTCATGGTTTGCAACCGGATGATCAGTGGTTGTTTTTGCCGGCTGTAAAGCGCGTTAAGCGTCTGAACTCAAATAACAAATCAGGTCCATTTATGGGCAGCGAATTTGCCTATGAAGATTTAAGCTCGCCGGTGGTAGAGAAGTTTTCCTATAACTGGTTACGCGATGAGGCTTGTGGAGAGTGGCAGTGTCACGTAGTTGAACGTACGCCGAAGTATGAATATTCGGGTTACGTACGGCAAGTTACCTGGATAGATACTAAAGAGCTGCGTACGGTCAAAATTGACTATTACGATAGGAAAAATGAATTGTTAAAGACCCTTACGCAGAGCGGATTCAAGCTTTATAAGGGCAAGTTCTGGCGTGCGGAGACTGGCAAAATGGTTAATCACATCACTGGAAAAAGCACCGTTATGGTTTCCAGTAATTTCCAGTTTGGAACGGGTTTAACTGCAGCTGCTTTCGAGCCAAATTCATTGCAGGATACGCATTAAGCTAAGTTAAGGGTGAATGCGATTATGTTGAAACTTAGGGATGGTCTAGCGATTGCTGGTTTAACAGTCTTCATAGTGTCGTTTGTTAACTCATCAAGTGCTGCTGAAGTTAATGTATCCCAAACTGCTGCAGTTAAAACTATCACATTCATCCATCTTAATGATTTGCATGCGCATTTAACAACGCATCCAGATTTGGTTCGTTATGGTGATCAAGAAAAATTAGAACAGCGTGGTGGTATTGCGCGACTGTCCACGTTAATAAAACGCATACGTAAGCAAAATCCGGATAGCGTACTGATGAATGTGGGTGATACTTTTCATGGTGGGGTAGAGGCGCTTTTCACCAATGGCAATGCAATTATCGATCCGGTTAATGCTTTAGGAATAGATGTCGGTGTGGTAGGGAATTGGGACTATGCATACGGTCCAATAGTGACACGCTCGCGTTATGGTGCATTGAAGTCAATGGGCTTGTTTACAGACGGAAAAATTAAACGTCCTAACTATCCGAATTTAGCGGCGAATCTGAAGATATCGTTACCTTTTTTCCGGCGCGGTGATTATTTAATGCCACCTACCCTGATTAAAACAGTGGGTGGTGTACAGGTTGGTTTTATTGGCATTACTTCAGATATCGTGCCGCGCATGCATCCCATGCTGGCTCTCGGCCTGAATTTTCTTGAATACGATACGCAAAAATATGTGCAGTTAATTGAAAAACATGCTGCTGACTTGCGCCAAAATGGTGCGCAAGTAGTTGTGGTGATGAGTGAACTAGGTATCCAAAAAGACTTTTCTTTAGCAAATCAGATTGCACCGAATCTAGTGGATGTTTTCTTCTCGGCCCATACACATGAAGTCGTGCGGAAGCCACTGGAATCAAGTAGCGGAGCGCTTGTCGTCGAGTCAGGTGGTGGTGGAGGCTATCTAGGCCGTATGAATATAACTGTACAGGATGGGCACGTCACACGACGTGACTGGCTGTTATATGATGTAGACAAAAAAATTCCTGAAGATGCTGCGATGAGGACACTGGTAGGAATTGCCCGGGCTCCGTTTTTGGGAAATCAGGTGAATTTGAAGTTGCCAAGCATGGCTGCTGATTTACGTCTCTCACAATCTATTGATACGGTTGTGGGTTATACCGCTGTGCCGCTGGATAGACGAAATGCATTGGAAAGCACATTTAATGATGTTATGGCAGATGTCATGCGTAAGGTGGGCAAGACGCAAGTAGCTATTACACCGGGCTTTCGTTTCGATAGCCCGATCGCCGCCGCTGGTAGCATGCTGGAAGATAATACAATAGCGAATGGCGCTATTACGCTGGAGGATGTTTATCGTTATTTCCCAGTACCTTACATGGTAGCCACTGGGACGATACGCGGTGACAAATTACGCCAGGTTTTAGAGCAGAACCTGTCCAGCGTTTTCTCAACAGATATGTCGATACAGTCAGGTGGTTGGGCAGATGGATGGTCCGGTTTAAAAATAAAGTTGGACTTAGCACGAGCAAATGGTGGGCGCATCATCGATATGCAATTGAAAGATGAAGCTCGTACGATTCTTGCTGATGACACATTAACTGTTACCGGGTGTTCCCGGCCATTTGATAGCAAAGCGGATACCACCTTATGTAGCTACGATGGGTTCGAATCGGTTGATACGCTGACAAATCCAAAAAATGGTAAGAGTTGGACGGCTATCGATTTATTTGTATACGGTTTACAGAATGGCTTGGTTGATAATCAGGTCCGGCACGATGTTGAAGATGTGCACCATACCAAAATGTGGCCGCAAAATGCATTTGTGCAGCCACTTAGAGGAGTTGGTCTGGGTGGGGAGTGAAATGCAGAGACAAATAGCATTGGGAAATAAGCTGCTCTGCCACAAATAAATTATTAATTAAATATATGCTGTCTGACTTATGTAAGGAAAGAACATGAGTAGATGGAAGATAAGTCGATGTTAATTTCAAGGCATGCGTGGTTATTTATGAAATATCAGAATAGAAATTTTGCCAAACAGTTTACTTATATATTCGTTTTGTTGGGGTTAAGTGTCGGTATTTTGCCGATATCTGGATGTGGGAAGCATGCAGATTCAGATACGCGTGCGGCAGTTGCTGCTGGTAAATTGCTTGCTGAAAAAGGGCATGGCACTATTCCGGCTTGTATTGCATGTCATGGTAATAATGGCGAAGGTCTGGATGCAGCCGGTTATCCAAGGTTAGCAGGTTTGAATGCAACATACATCGAAAAGCAGCTTAATGACCTTGCGCGTGAATTACCGCCTGCGGGTGTGGTGATTGAATCAGTTGCGAAGGATTATAGTAAAACTCCTCGTATTTATTCCGATTTGACCGTTTTCAGTCCAGGGTTGCGCCATGATGATGTCATGAGCCCGATTGCCAAGCAGCTTAGCAAGACAGATATCCATAATATTGCCGCTTATTACAGTAGCTTGCCATTTCAAGCTAAGCCGGTAGCCGCTGATTATGAAGTACTGGAGCGCGGTCAGGACCTGGCGCTGCGCGGCAAGCCTGAGTACGGCTTGCCGGCATGCATATCCTGTCATGCGCCAAATGGGGAAGGCTTCGGTACGGATTTCCCCCCTCTGGCAGGGCAGCCAGCAGCCTATATCGTTAATCAGATTAACAAATGGCAACGGGGTGATCGTGATAATGATAATTTGGGCTTGATGCACGCCGTTGCTGACCAGTTAACCGATGCTGATAAATTAAACGTTGCTGCATATTATGCAAATCGTTCATTGATAGTGAATGGGAAGTAATTCAATGGTGCGATTGATTTTTCTATTTTCCCTATTGGCTGGTGTCTCGACCCATGTCTGCATGGCTGCTGAATTACCGCAAGGTGAAGTTCGTCCGGCAGCCTACGATGCGCGTGCCAATATTCCAACCGGGTTGACGCGTGAGAAAGCAATTCGGCAAATTCCAGCAATGAATCCTGGGGAGTATTTTGTTCCGCCTGAAATTGGTGACATTCCAACCAGCAAATATGGCGATATGGTCAAGTTGGGGCGTAACATTTTCATTGATACTCAGCATTATGCGAAGCGATATGTGGGTAACGGGCTGAATTGCAGTAATTGTCATTTACAAGAAGGGCGTAAGCCTTACGCTGCGCCAATCTGGGCTGCATATCCGATGTATCCAGAATTTCGAAACAAGACACGGGATGTGGTTACTTATGAGGAAAGAGTACAGGATTGTTTCCGTTTTAGTATGAATGGTATAGCGCCAACCCTGGATTCTCCTGAAATTAAGGCTTTGACTGCGTACGCTCATTGGCTATCCAAAGGAGCTCCGATTAATAAGGAATTGCCAGGAAGGGGCTTTGCCAGGTTAAGCAAACCCAGAGATCCAACTCCAGTGAATGGCGAAAAGTTATATAAAGAGAATTGTGCCAGCTGTCATGCAGCAGATGGTAAAGGTCAGAAATTTGCGAATCGTGATGGCTATATGTTTCCGCCATTATGGGGTGGGGATTCTTATAACCATGGTGCTGGGATGAGTTCGGTAAAAGATTGTGCTCAATTTACCAAAGCCAATATGCCGTTAGGTAAAGGTTGGACGTTGACCGATATGGAAGCATGGGATGTGTGCACGTATATCTGGTTACAAAACAGGCCATGGGATCCACGTTTCGGCTGGTTCTTTAATATATTTACACCACCTACCGGTGGTAACTGAGAGAGGAGCACTGACATGAGATTTTCGCGCATGCACAAGTATCTTCTCGGCGCTGGGGCGTTGTTTGGCATTGCTTTTGGTACATGGGTAGCGGCTGACGCTAATACGGATAATACAGATGACTTGCCTACACTGGATAGCATCCAGACTCGGGCTAGTATGCAGCAACCAAAATTGACATTACCAAACGAGTTGACTGTGGTGCCCGTCATTAAGCCAGGTGAGTATTTTGTTCCGCCAAAACTTGAAGATCTGACAGAAAGTAAATATGCAGACGAAGTTCGGCTGGGCCGCAATATTTTTGTCCATACGCAGGAATATGCAAAGCGTTATGTGGGAAATGGTTTGAATTGCAGCAGTTGCCATTTGCAAGAAGGTCGGAAACCTCATGCCGCTCCATTGTGGGGGGCTTATCCTATGTATCCGATGTACCGGGATAAGAGCCGTCAAGTTATTACCTTTCAGGAACGGCTACAGGATTGCTTCCGTTTCAGTCTGAATGGTATGGCGCCAACTCTGGATTCCAGAGAGATAGAGGCGTTAACCGTGTATGCGCAATGGTTGTCGACGGGCGTCCCTATGGGCACGATCATGGCTGGACGCGGTTTCGCTCGCATTGATAAGACGGAAGACCCTTCACCATTTAATGGCGCCATTATTTATAAAAATTACTGTGCAAGCTGTCACGGAGACGATATGTACGGCAAGAAATTTACTGACCGTGACGGCTATATGTTCCCGCCATTGGCTGGCCCGGATAGCTACAACAAAGGCGCTGGTATGCATAAGGTTAAAACCTGTGCAAGTTTTGTGAAAGCCAACATGCCTTTGGGTAAACCTTTTACGTTAAATGATGATCAGGCGCTGGAAGTATGTGTGCACATGTTTATGCAGGATAGGCCATGGGATCCGCGTAAAGGTATGTTTATGAGTATATTTATGCCAGTGACCGAGGGTTGATATGTTAAAGCGAATTCGCCATTCGGCAAGAATCCGTAATGCGTTGTTCCCATTTATGGTGTGGGTGCCGCTGCTGGATAAGGCCACCGTTCATAATGACATTGTAGCGGGCATTACCGCAGGTGTATTGATTTTGCCCCAGGCCATTGCTCTGGCAACCTTGGCTGGATTACCTCCCGAATATGGTTTGTATACAGCTATTTTTCCAGTGTTGATTACTGCGCTATATGGCTCTTCATGGCATTCATTGTCCGGCCCAAATACTGCTCTTGCGGTTTTGACAGCAATGACTATTGCGCCATTTGCGAATATAGGTACGCCTGACTATGTTCAATATGCCATTACATTGACCTTTATGGCGGGGGTGCTGCAATTGGCTTTTGGCCTGTTGCGGTTAGGAGTGGTGTTTAACTATTTTTCACATACGGTGATGGTCGCGCTAGTTACCGGGGTCGGGATAATTATCGTCATTCAGCAAGTCGGGAATTTTATGGGGGTGGTAATGAACCTCAATGAAACTCTGGATCAAGTGGTTTACCAAATTATTCTGGCGGTCCCACGTGCCAATGTGTATGCGGTAACGGTTGGCGTAATTACTGTGGTATCCGGATTGCTTATCAAACGACTGCGACCAAAGTGGCCGCATTATATTATGGCGGTTGCGATCGGAATGATCGCGGCTTGGGTAATTGGGATGCTTGTTGGGAGCGCGACAGCACATATAGATATGCTGGGATATATGAGCTTCTCAGCTATACCATTTTCGCATCCTGATTTTTCACCCGAGGATTTTGGTCCATTCTCCAATTTCGCCTTTCCGGCAGCAATCGGTATGGCCGTATTGGGTTTAATGCAGTCATCCGTGATTGCACGATCCATGGCTGCGAAATCAGGTCAGCAAGGTTTGGACATGAATCAGGAGGTAGTAGGTCAGGGTCTCTCTAATGTCATTGGCAGCTTTTTGTCATGTTTTACCAGTTGCGGTTCATTTAATCGGAGTGCTGCCAACCTGGAAGCCGGTGCTCGTACGCCATTAGCGGGTTTGATATCCGCCTTTGCGTTAGCGCTACTGGTGTTTGTGGCTGCGCCAGTAATTGCATATCTACCTGTGCCAGTAATGGCCGGTGTGCTGTTCCTGGTTGGCGCCGCGTTAGTGAAAATCAAGGATATTCGTCATCTGCTGGCCATTAAGGATGGTGGACGTATCGTGTTTCTACTGGTGTTGTTTGTGACACTGGGTAGCGGTGTGGATGACGGTGTGTATTTGGGTATATTTTTATCTATTGCGGGTTATCTGCGCAGTGTATCCAAACCATCGCTTGAATTACTGTTTGAACAGGAAAAATCCTATTACCTGTCAGAAGGTATGACCACGGATAACACGACAGCAATTGCAATATCCGGCAGTTTGTTTTTTGGCTCCGGGCATAATATTGAGCGAGCATTTATCAATGTGGCTAAAGATGATCACCGCAAAGCTAACCTGGTTGTTATCGCGGAATATGCAACGGGTATTGATGTCCCTTCGGCGGAATTGATTGGTCAGGAAGCGCGTCGTCGTCAGGCCAATGGCTACCGGTTGTCATTGTGGGTACGTCCAAGTGCATTAGTCGACCCACAAGTGACCAAGATATTAGAAGCGGCAATAGGGAATGACAATATATTTTGCAGTGGCCGTGCCAAGAAAAGTATGGCGGTTACAGGTCTTATTGCCCCTATACCACGCAATAAATTAGTGTAATTAATTTCTAGTAAGGATAAAAAAGTGAAAATTAAATTTTGGTTGATTGCTTTGATTTTATCGCTCACCAGCTTAAGTGCCGTTGCGGCTGAACAAGTTAAGCATCGTTTGTTGATACAAGTGAGTGAGGACAGTGTCGAACGACTTATGGCAGCGTTAAATGCAGCTAAATTCGTACAAGATCAGTATGGTGCACCCAATGTCGAGATAGAAATTGTTGTGTTCGGGCCAGGGGTGCAAACACTTAAATATTATGCCCCTAAACCGGTTCCTGACCGTGTTAAACAAGCAAAATACAACGGTATCCGGATAGTGGCATGTGATTATTCCATGCGTGCAGCCAAATTGCGTCCGTCAGATATGTTGCGGGAAATTAGTTATGTACCATCGGGCGTGGTGGAAATTATGGAAAAAGAGCAATTGGGCTGGTCTTATATTCGACCTTGATCATTAATTTTCAGCTTGGTTAGGTATAGTTCAGATGTTAAGGACACCCATGCCGGATGGTATGTGTCAGGAAAAAACAATGTTAAACAAGATATATGCTATTACGTTAATCATGTTGCTCACTGTGATCGGGCAGCCAGTTTCTGCCATCGCAGGTGGAAGTGGTGATGTGACGTTTATCCACATGGGTGACCTGCATGGCCATCTGATACCACGGCCCAATATGCGCGAAGGGGATCCGGATCAAGGGCAGATGATGGGGGGGCTTGCTTATGTCTATGATGAAGTCAAGAAAATCCGCAAGGTTCATCCTGATGCATTGCTGATTAACGGTGGTGACACCATCCAAGGCTCTGCCGAGGCGCTCTTTACCAGAGGCTCGGCAATGGTTGATATATTAAATTTATTCAAGATTGATGCGTTTAATCCGGGTAACTGGGACTATCTCTACGGTACGGAACGTTTTCGTGAGTTGTTTGCTGGCACTAAACCGTTAGCCAACTGGAATGCTTTATCAGCCAATTTATATTACTCAACCTTGTATGAGTTTCCTGAAACGCGCTACGCCAAACAAGCTGGTCAGCGGGTTCTGAAGCCTTACATGATCCGAGAAGTGAATGGAGTAAGGGTCGGTATTATTGGGTTGACGGCTGACCGCGGACCACAAGCAGTAAGCACCCGTGTCATGGAGGGGTTCACCATGACGCCAGGGGAGTTTGAAGTGGCCGCGGCTGTTCCGCTATTGCGGCAGAAACATAAGGTAGATTTGATCGTATTGATTTCAGAGCGTGGATTAGGTGCTAACCTGGAAATTGCCGAAACAATACCCGGGATCGATATTATATTGTCCTCAGACATGCATGAAGAATCACGCAAAGAGCTCATCGCTAAGAGCGGGACAATATTGGTTGAGGAAGGTCAGGATGGAACAATAGTTGGTGAGCTTACTGCGCGTGTCCGTAATGGCAAAATGGTAGGACATCAGTGGACATCCCACCGTATTACCACTAAAAATAATCAACCAGACCCGGTGATTGCCGCCAAAATTGAAGAGATTCGTCGTCCTTTTGTAAAGGCTGGTTTCGTAACGCATGTGAATCCAATTAATGCGGCCATCTTGCGTACTCCGATTGATACGGTGATTGGTTTTACTAAAATTCCATTGCACCGATCTAATTTTGCAGGGTCGAAAAACATGAATGCGGTGATCGAAGGCTCGTCGCATGATTTCATTGCGGATGCCTTTAGGTCAGCATGTGATTCTGATTTAGGATTAATGCGGGGTTTTCGGTATGGTACACATATTGCACCCGGTCCCATTAAATTAGAAGACATCTATCATTACATCCCGATTGGTCCGCAGGTGGCATGTGGGAAAATGTCCGGAGATGATATCCACTGGATGCTGGAGAGAGGTGCGGATTCATCGTTATCGCCTTATCCCGGATGGTGGGGAGGCGGATGGCAAATTGCATTTTCGGGCCTGACCTATAACCTTGATCCGAATAAAGAATATGGCAACAGGGTTTCAGATATTCGCGTAAGCGGTGATCCCATGGATATGGAAAAGCTTTATACCGTTGGCGGATATTGGTATGTGGACAATCCGAACATGATTAACCGGCATAAAGCCTGGGAAATTAACGTGCTCAAGGATAAAGATGGCGGCATTCTCGATGGTACCGATATCGTTGCGTATTACTTGCAATCGTTGCCGGATCATACTGTTAATCCCGAGTTGAATCGTGTTCGTTTATTAGGTGCTTTACCCAAGCCTATTGTTAAAGAGTGCAAGGAAATTCAACCTTTACGTGGAGTATATTTTCCCCACTATTGATTGAGTGTGCAATGTGTATGACTAAAAAGTGAATAGTAATGTTTGTAAATAGTTATAAAAAATGTGGGAGGCAGCATGTACGATATTATTATTTGGCCAGGTTGGTTGGCTGGTGCAGGTATAGGTTTGCTGATGGTGGCCTTTTACTGGATTACGGGTAAGCAATTAGGCGTGTCGCGCGGCTATTGTAATATTTGGTCTTATTTATCGCGGCTCCCTTTTTTCCAGCAAAAAGAATATACAGGTAATGTCTGGCGGGTCTGGTTCATTATAGGCATAGTGTTGGGCGGCTTCATTGCTACCGTTGTCGCCCATCCTGGACAATGGAATATCAGTTTGGATATGGGGCAAGCATATGATGCTATTTTGCCGAGTAATTTGTGGCTGAAAATGCTGGTGCTTTTTAGTGGTGGCGTCGTTATGGGCTTAGGCTCCCGTTTTGCGGGTGGTTGTACCAGTGGCCATGTTATTGCAGGTGTCCCGATGTTAAACCTGTCCAGTTTGCTGGCCGGCATACTGTTCTTTATTGGTGGACTGGTAACAGTGCAGTTAGCTGTGCGATTGGTGGCATTATGAATAATCTTATTTTTCTGATCTTGGGGACGATTTTCGGATTGCTGCTCAGTTTAGCAGGCGCAACGACATTCGATTTCTATGCGGAATTGTTTCTGCTAAAGAATCCGCAATTAGCTAGGGTTATCTCCAGCGCAGTGATAGTTGGTGTAATTGGTATCTGGTTAATGAAACGCGTGCAGGCTAAAGCATTAATGACAGGGGAGCCTATTGCTTTTGAAAAGAAAGGTAAGCAGAGGGGGTGGATATACGGCTCGCTGATGTTCGGAGCTGGTTGGGGTATCACGGGCTCTTGTCCTGGATCGGCACCCGCTATGCTGGGTGAAGGTAAGTTTATTATTATCCCCGTGATAATTGGTGTGATAGCGGGTACTTATGTGTATGGCTGGTTTGAAAGCCGGCGAGGCCGGAATTGCCAGTAAACTAACAGAACGCTGCTTATGGGGTGTTAGAGTAAGCAGTGCTGCCATGTTGACAGCTTGTACATGCATTTACAGGTTGATAATTGCTTCAACCCGGTTACGTCCATTCCTCTTGGCGGCATACAGTAATTGATCGACACGCACGTAGGCATGTTCAAATGACTCATGTTGTTTGCAAACGGTTATTCCCATGCTGACGGTGACACTTATTTGTATGCCACTCGCATCAAGGACCGAGTTTTCTATCAGCCTGCGTAATTTTTCAGCGGCTTCTATACCTTGTTCTAAACTTGTGTCGTTTAAGATCAATGCAAACTCTTCCCCTCCGAATCTGCCTATATAATCTTTATGTTTAGCATTCTGCTCGATTAAGTTGGCTACCAGTTTTAATACGTTATCGCCAATTATGTGTCCGTAGTTGTCGTTTACTTTTTTAAAATAATCGATATCAAGCAGTATCAGGATGAAATCATTTAGCGATAGTTGCTCCTGAATAATTTTGCTGATTTCGCCCTTGTTGTACAGACCAGTAAGTGCGTCATGCTGGGACTGATATTCAAAATCTTTGGAGAGTTGTTTCAACTTCTGATTAAGCAGATGGAGTTCGCGTGCTTTACGGTCACTCAGCTTGATTAATTGTTGGGTTTCACGCAATAGCTTCTCATACTGTGCAAGCAGGGTAGTTAATAGCGCACGGGCATTTTCCATATTCAGATCATCACTCTGCAATGCAGATGAGATGTCCTGAACGATAGCGGTTTCTGCAGAAAACAGATCAAATTTAGGCATGGGGTAGTGTTTCTATGCTTCCTTGGCAATATCCAAAATGATAGGTTTTACATTCAATCCTTGAAAATCCTCCTGTACATCCATCCCGAACTCAAGAATTGTGTCATCTTCTTCATCATGGTACCAATTGAGTGTGATGCGATTGTTATTGCTGTTGGCTGACTCATTTAGCAGTTCGAAAATGTTGTAAAGCATCTTTGTACTGGCGCTGTTAAAGTACGTTAACTGGAAGTTAAAGATGATATCGCTATTTGCTATTGATTTTAGATAAGTTTCTAGCGTGATAAGAATAGGGCGAAAAAACTCGCTTGCATTTTCGGGATAAGACTCCCCGTTCATGTTTAGTGTGTGGCAGGTGAAATCAAAATCAATTTCTGGTGATTCTGCGGTACGTGCGATGTAAATATTGTTCATGGTAATTCCTTAAATCATGGCTTTAAGATAGAAACAAGATAATTCATTTTCATGGCCAGCTGCGTCAATCAATGCGTATTCGATAGGCTCAGTAGAATCTCTTGCCAATGTTAAAAATCCTAATCCTGCACCCTTGCTAATAGGGTCTTCACTATGATGATCATTCTTTAATTGTGCCCGGTAGGCCTGCTTGATTTCATCAAGACTCATGTTTTTGAGCGGCTCAAGCTTTTCGCGTATGCGTTCTACGTGTTGTTTTTTTATGAGATTGCCGCACATGATGAAATATTTGTCGTCAGATTTACCAACGGCAACGGATCCGACTTTGTCGCCTTTTGAATCAGGATCGTCTGGTGAGTATTGAATAGCGTTTTGCAACATTTCAACAAAGCTGGAAAACAACTTGCGCGAAGTCGTTCCATTGGCGTCCTGGCTGTCCAGACGCTTTTTTAGTGCATCACCCATCGTGCCAATGACATTTTGCGAAAGACTGCCGCTGTAATAAAAAAGAATTCCATTGCGATCAGCGGTCTCGCGAAAAGCACTAAATACATCAATATGCATAATTTATCCTGAATCTGATTGTTAAATTCTAAAACCCATAAGGCTTACATCATCGCGTCGCCGCTGTTTTCCCTGATACTCATAGTAGGCTTGCATGATGATGGTGGCTTGATCGGGCATGGGTTTTTGGTAGTTGTCATTGATAAGTTTTGAAAAACGTTTCTTGCCAAATGCAATGTTTTTATGGCCACCTATCTGATCGATGATGCCGTCTGTGGTCAGGTATATGCACATACCTGATGAGAGCTCAATTTCTTTATTGGTCCACACATAATTCATGGGTGTATCCACATACCCAACCCCTTTACGATCAGGGCCAAGCAATTTGACCTCCTCTGATGTACTGTCTATATAAAAGAGAGGCGTCTTGGCACCGGCATACACCAATTTGTTGGCTTGGGTATTTACCCAGCAGAAAGCCGTATCCATACCATCGTCGGATTGTTCACGGTTATCAGTTGAATACCTATTCATGCTGCTGCCAACAGGATTGAGTTCATCC
Source organism: Sulfuriferula thiophila (assembly GCF_003864975.1). Taxonomy (NCBI): domain Bacteria; kingdom Pseudomonadati; phylum Pseudomonadota; class Betaproteobacteria; order Nitrosomonadales; family Sulfuricellaceae; genus Sulfuriferula; species Sulfuriferula thiophila. The sequence continues at coordinate 305,639 of NZ_BHGL01000046.1, read as the reverse complement.
GTTTGTCCAAGCGCAACTTTTACCTTTTTGTTCATTAATGCTAAGGCCCCGGCGGGGTCATGGCGATTGTTTCCCATCAGGATGTGATCGAGAAATGAAGCCATGATGAGTGTCATAAATGCACCGGGTACGCCGTGTCCTGTGCAATCGATCAATGCAATGAAGAATCCGTCATCGAATTTTTTACAGAAGTAATAATCTCCGCCAACTTTATCGCGAGGCTCCCAGTGCATAAAATAATCCCCTAGCACCGCATTCATGTCTTCCTTGGATGCATGCAGGAATGATTTTTGGATAATGCTGGCATAGTTGATACTTTCCATCACCAACCTGTTTTTTTCGGCTTGCAGGTAAGACACTGTTTTGACAAGGTCTTCGCCGGTACCAAGTCCCAGGTAGTTACCCTCTTCATTCGTGATAATGAAACCATCGTTGAGTGTCTTGCCGCCAGAATGCACAACCTTAAAACTAAGTGTCTGTATGCTCATGTCCTGATTCACAATCAGCGGATCCTTGTCCATGAAGGCAATGCAGCTTTTACGGGCAAATAATTCACGGCGAAACGGCTTGGCCATGCCATCCATAAAGATACTGCGGTTAATCAGACCGATGGGTTTGTTATCTTCAACAACGGGCAGGGCAACCAGCTCGGGTTGCTCACTTAGCAGATTGAGCACTTCCTGATTAGTCTGTTGCGGTGAAACTGACGGAATAATCCGTAGCAGACTTTTTGCAATATAGGCACTTTCGATTTCTGTCAGACCGATTTTTGTTTGATTTACTAACGCTTGATCAAGCATCTATAGGCCTTTTATCAGTATTGTCAACGAAATGACGTGATGATATACGCGCTCTGTTACAACATAATGAAATGCTTATTTTCGGCTGCCAGTTGTAAATGGCATTTTGTAATGCGGTGTTTGCCTGATGCTGATGCGATCTCGCGTGTGAATTTTTCATGCGATTAAACATGACCGGGATGTTCGTTTATTTGCGTCAGAGAATAACGTCAGTAATCTTCCCCAATTGTGTAATCTCGGTGCTCGCGTCCTGTTGTGGTGCATCTGTATTTATATTTTCTTTAAAATAGTCAATTAATTCAATTGTGTATTGTTGGCATGTGTTTTGCTCTAGTTGTGACTGGTATTACCTTTTATTGATTTAGTATTACTAAATATGAATGGAGAGTTGCGATGATTGCAAAAAATATGAGTAATAGATTGAAGCGATTGGTAGCTGCGTCAGTTATTCCGCTGGCGATGATGTGTGCACAGACCAGCCATGCGGCACAACCTTTGAAAATCGGTTATAGCGATTGGCCAGGCTTCGTGGCTTGGCAAGTGGCGATAGAAAAGGGCTGGTTCAAGGAGGCGGGTGTTGCAGTTGATTTTGAATGGTTTGATTACTCAGCATCGATGGATGCATTTGCTGCGGGCAAGATTGATGCAGTCGGCGTAACCAATGGCGATGCTTTGGTAACGGGTGCTGGTGGTGCCAAAAGCATGATGATCATGCTGACGGACTACTCTAACGGTAACGACATCATTATCGGCAAGCCTGGTATCAAGAGCCTGAAAGATCTCAAGGGTAAAAAAGTGGCGGTGGAAGTCGGTTTGGTCGAGCACTTGTTGCTGCTGGATGGTTTGAAAAAAGCGGGGATGAAGGAATCTGACGTAACGCTGGTCAATGCTAAAACCAATGAAATGCCGCAAGTGCTGGCTTCCGGTGATGTTGCCGCGGTCGGTGCCTGGCAGCCTGTTGCCGGACAAGCCATGAAAGGTTTGCCAGGTTCACGCCCTCTGTATACCTCAGCCAATGAGCCAGGTTTGATCTATGACGGCTTTACCGTCAATCCAGCCAGTATCGCTGCGCACCGTGCCGAGTGGAAGAAATTCGTGAAGGTGTGGGATCGCGTGGTGAGCTATATCAATGACCCTAAGACTCAGCCTGATGCAGTGAAGATCATGTCGGCACGTGTCGGTTTGACGCCACAGGCTTATTTGCCTTTCCTGAAGGGCACAAAACTGCTGAGCCTGGCTGATAGTAAAAAAATCTATGTTAAGGCTGAAGGCTTTGGATCTTTATATGGTTCTTCCAAAATCGCTGATGACTTTAACGTAAGCAATGCGGTTTATAAAGAACATCAGAATGTAGATAGCTACATCGATCCGTCTTTTGTAAACGGTAAGTGATTTTTAGTTAAGTGAGTCTGGAGCAGGTATGAGCAAGGCACGATGGTTTTCAGTCAGAGCAGGATTATCGCAGCGCAGGCGGATGATTCTGGGTGTGTTCTCATTCCTGCTGCCGCTCCTGATATGGTCGGCAGTGAGTTATGTACCTTTTGTGTGGCACCCCAAGGTACTGATTACCAACCCGGGCGATGTCGATTATATGCAAGTCGACATGTATGTAGACAAAGCCATGTTTGCAGATGAGTTAAAGAATATGCGTGCGGAAGGCAAGGCCGTACCTGAGGGTATCCCTGTCAATCCAGTCTATTTGCCAGCACCGGATCAGGTTGCCAAGGCATTTTATACCGCATTTACCACCGCACCTGAGCAGAAAGACATGCCGTGGTTGCATGAAAGTTTATGGCATAGCGTCAAGATTATATTCTGGAGTTTTTTACTGTCTTCGCTTATCGGTGTGCCGCTGGGTATCGTTTGCGGTGCTTACGGACCGATATCTCGGTTGGTTGAACCGTTTGTGGAATTTTTCCGCTATCTGCCTGCGCCTGCCTTCGGAGCGCTGGCGGTGGCCATACTGGGTATTTATGACGGGCCCAAGATTGCCATTATCGTGATCGGCACGCTGTTTCAGCAAATCCTGATTATTGCCAATACCACCCGCAAGATTGATTTTACCTTGCTGGAAGCGGCGATGACCCTGGGCACGACACCGTTCAAGCTGATAACCAAAGTGGTAATACCCGGCGTGTTGCCTGATTTATACCGGGATCAGCGCATATTGCTGGGCTGGGCCTGGACATACCTGATTGTGGCTGAATTGATCGGTACCAGTTCCGGTATTACCTGGTTCATTACCCAGCAGGCACGCTATCAGCATTTCGACAACGTGTACGCCGCCATCATGATGATAGGCATACTCGGCTTGGGTGTGGACTTGCTGCTGGCACGATTGGGGCGCAAGTTGTTCCCATGGGATCAGTCCCAGAGCAAATTGGGTGTGGACTTGCTGCTGGCACGATTGGGGCGCAAGTTGTTCCCATGGGATCAGTCCCAGAGCAAAAACTGATGGCTAAGGAAGGTATGGAAGGAATCGATGTGAGTACTCAACAATTACCCAGTTATTTGCAGCAATCGGATGCCGTACGCGAACGCTTTGCCAAGATCCAGCAGCGCGAAGTCATCCTTGAGGTCAAGCATCTGGGTAAAACCTATGACTCGGCGCAGGGCAAAGTGACTGCGTTGCAAGACGTGAATTTCAGTATCCACAGACGTGAACTGGTGTGTGTGATCGGGCCTTCTGGCTGTGGAAAATCGACGCTGATACGCATGCTGGCAGGACTGGAGCCACACACTTCGGGTGAGGTGCTGCTGGATGGCAAGCCTGTCGATGGGCCAGGCAGTGATCGCGGTATGGTGTTTCAGGGTTACACCCTGTTTCCGTGGCTGACCGTGAAAAAGAACGTCATGTTCGGTCCGGAAATGAATAATCACGGCAAGCTCGAAGCTGAGCGTAATGCGCTGTTGTGGCTGGATTTGGTGGGTTTGAGCAAGTTTGCTGATGCTTATCCGCATCAACTCTCTGGCGGTATGAAGCAGCGTGTGGCGATTGCCAGGGCGCTGGTTAATCAGCCGCGGATTTTGTTGATGGATGAGCCATTTGGTGCGCTGGACGCGCAGACGCGAGTAAAAATGCAGACGCATTTGCTGGATATCTGGAAAAACATTGATATCACTATTTTGTTTATTACCCATGATCTGGATGAAGCCATCTTTCTTGCCGATCGCATATTGGTGCTGAAAGCCCATCCAGGTGAGGTGCAGGAATTCATCGAAGTACCCGTACCACGGCCACGTCATACAGGGCAACTCGGGACGGCTGAGTATCTTGCCACCAAAGCACGGCTGGAAGAATTGATACATCCGCCTGAAGTGAGCAGTGAAGATGATGAGGTTAAGCCACAAATGATACGGTTTACCAATGTTGTTGATAATGTTGAATAATTTTTTTGTAGTGTAATTGTTATAGCGACTTTCTTAATAATGAGTGCCAAGTGCACAAGGAAAACAAGATGAAATCCAAGGCAGAAGTAGCAGCAATCCAGCAGGAGTTGAAAGACAAGGGCGTCAAATATTGCATCGGTGCCTATGTCGATATTCATGGTGTACAAAAGGCCAAGGTCGTGCCGCTGGATCATTTGCCACAAATGGCAGCAGGTTCCGAGCGTTATACGGGCTATGCACTGGATGGATTGGGGCAGGAACCCAATGACGATGAACTGACTTCTGTGCCTGATCTTGATCACATTATCCAATTACCGTGGGAGCCCAAAATTGCCTGGATGCCAGCGGATAACCATTTTCAGGGCAAACCTTATGCGCTGAATACGCGCGTGGCGTTGAAGAACCAGTTGGCCAAGGCAGCGGAAATGGGCTACGGCATGAATCTGGGCATCGAATGTGAAATCTATCTGCTTAAAGAGGAAGCCGATGGCAGCCTGTCCGTGCCGAATCCAGAAGATAATCTGGCCAAGCCGTGCTACGACGTGCGCGGCTTTGTGGACAGCTTTAGCTGGCTGGATAAAGTAGCAACCTGTATCAACGATCTGGGCTGGGATTTGTACTCGTTCGATCATGAAGACGGCCACAGTCAATTCGAGTTTGATTTCAATTATGCCGATGCGCTGACTATGTGTGACCGCCTGACGTTCTTCCGTTTCATGGCCAAGCATTACGCCAAGGAAGAAGGGCTGATTGCCACTATGATGCCCAAGCCTTTTGCCGATAAAACGGGTACAGGCGCGCACTTTAATATGTCGCTGTATGACCTGGAGACTGGCAAGAACCTGTTTGCCTGCGATCCTAAAGATGACCCGCGTGGCATTGGCCTGACACCGCTGGGTTATCACTTTATTGCAGGCATACTCAAACACGGTCGTGCACTGTGCGCTGTGTTTGCACCAACGGTGAACAGTTACAAGCGTCTGGTACGTCGCGGCGCCATGAATTATTTTTCCTGGGCGCCAGTATTCAACTCCTATGGCTCAAATAATCGTACCAATTCGGTACGTGTGCCGGCAGGCGGTGGACGTTGCGAGTCACGTAATGCTGATGGTTCGGTGAATCCCTACCTGGCAGCAACGCTGGTGTTAGCGGCTGGTCTGGAAGGGGTGCGCGAAGCGATGAATCCCGGCGAACCGAACGAAGATAACTTGTATGCCATCTCCGATGCAGAGCGCAGCGCCCGTGGTATCGAATTCCTGCCGCAGACATTGCAGGAAGCCGTTGCCGCTTTTGCTGAAGATCCCTTGGTTGAGCAGGTGCTGGGCAAGGAATTACGTGATGAATTCATCAAGTACAAGACCGCTGAATGGGAAGCCTATCATCTCACCGTCAGTCAGTGGGAAATCAAGCGTTACAGTCAAATGTTCTAGGAGTCGATGATGAGTCTGC
>NZ_BHGL01000045.1 GCF_003864975.1 Sulfuriferula thiophila | reverse complement strand
TTTGCTTAAGCACAACCACTACTTTGGCACTTGGATGCCGTATTGGGAAGTGGGCGTCCATTCCATTACGTTAGAGCGCTATGGCGAATCACTGTTGTGAAACTATGAACTACTGGGCAAATTTTGAATGCTCAGATCACCCTGACATTTTCGCGTGTCCAGACAGTATCGTTTTCTTCAAGTCTAGCCCGCGCAAATATGGCCTTATTGTTCACGATGGCGGCTCTTCATATATTGAGATAAAGTTTTGTCCTTGGTGCGGTTCATCTTTGCAAAAGAGGAGTAAAAAATGACTCATCTATTGTTCCGCGCTCTAACCCGCCGTTCAAGAGGGACGCGCTAAAGCGCGCCCCTTAACTTCATACATGGACGCCCACTTTTTTGCCAAGCCCCCAATCAATAATTTTGAGTATAGGTAAAGATTGCAGCCATACA
>NZ_BHGL01000044.1 GCF_003864975.1 Sulfuriferula thiophila | reverse complement strand
TCGAGGTCGGTTTCGCGGTATTGAGTGGTGAGCGAGCGCTTGGTGTAAACACTGGGGTCTGCCAGGTCAAATTTCCAGGCGGGGGTGTAGGCGCCCTCGCCTGCGCCGTCTTTGAGCACGGCGTTGAGAATGTCGATGACGCTCATGTCCTGGTAGATAGTGCTGTCGCGGCGGTGGCGCA
>NZ_BHGL01000043.1 GCF_003864975.1 Sulfuriferula thiophila | reverse complement strand
CTAACGTAATGGAATGGACGCCCACTTCCCAATACGGCATCCAAGTGCCAAAGTAGTGGTTGTGCTTAAGCAAACACTAAACATGGAAAGGGGCATCCGAAATGAAGATTACGACAATTGGCATTGATTTGGCAAAAACTATTTTTCAGATTCATGGTGTTGACCAGTATGGCAAAACTATCGAGCGCAAGCA
>NZ_BHGL01000042.1 GCF_003864975.1 Sulfuriferula thiophila | reverse complement strand
ATACATGGACGCCCACTTTTTTGCCAAGCCCCCAATCAATAATTTTGAGTATAGGTAAAGATTGCAGCCATACATCCGGACTTTAAATGAAGCAATGCTTCTGTCCCTGATGGAATACGCTGAGTGAGTTCCTATTACGTTATCGAACTTTTCGTTCTTAAAGTTGATCGGATTTACTCACTCACGGTCTGACCTGTCTCGCCATCATGTCATGATTGCCTGTGCAATCGGTGGTACTACGTCTACAACTCGGTTATCAATTGCTACTGTTAATAATGGGTTTATTCAACCGCCCTGATTACGCAGCGGCAGCTGCGTAATCAGGGCGGAACAAGCGGTCATGGGCCAACAACGCCCAGATGATCCGTGCGTTCTTGTTGGCCAGGCCCACGGCAGCAATATTTTTGTTGCGCCGGGTCACGAGCTTGCTTAGCCAGCTTTCTGTATCCATTTTATTGGCCGCGTGGTGCAGGACGGAGCGCGCGCCGTGAATGAGTAATGTACGCAAGTACGTGTCACCCCGCTTGCTGATCCCGAGCAGATTCTGTTTGCCGCCACTGGATTTCTGTCGGGGAACCAACCCCATCCACGCTGCCAGTTGCCGGCCATTTTTGAATTCTTGTGCTTTGCCTACTGTGGCGACAATTGCACTGGCGGTGATGGGGCCGATGCCGGGGATATCGGCCAGCTTGCGGCTCGCCTCATTCTGCCCATGCCATAAGTTGATCTGTTGCTCCAGCGCATCAACTTGGCTATCCATGGCTTTTAAATTGTCTGTCAGTCGCGCAATGAGATGGCGGAAGGTACCGGGCAATTCATTTTCACCATCCTCCAGGATGGCTGGAATTTGCTTGAGTATAGAATAGATACCTTGCGGCATAACAATGCCGAATTCGGAGAGCAAGCCGCGTATCTGATTGGCCTGTGCGGTGCGTGCTTTGACAAATCCTTGGCGTGCGCGATGCACAGAGAGGATGGCTTGTTGTTCTACATTCTTGATTGGGACAAAGCGCATGTTCGGTCTGGCGACGGCTTCGCAGATCGCTTCGGCATCGGCCATGTCGTTTTTGTTGGTTTTGACATAAGGCTTTACGAATTGGGGTGCCATGAGTTTGACTGTGTGGCCGAAGCCTGCCAGCTTGCGCGCCCAGTGGTGCGCACTACCGCAGGCTTCCATGCCAATCAGGCAGGCGGGTAGGTTGGCGAAGTAACGGGTCATTTCGGCACGTTTGAGTTGCTTGCGCTCGATAGTTTTGCCATACTGGTCAACACCATGAATCTGAAAAATAGTTTTTGCCAAATCAATGCC
>NZ_BHGL01000041.1 GCF_003864975.1 Sulfuriferula thiophila | reverse complement strand
GTTCGACCTTGATATCTCATTTGGTTCACGGCATGATGCGGTTATGGATATACTTTTTATACAGCTTCGTTAGGTTGCGATCGTGGAATTGTTCCCGATATCAAATGCCAAATTGGTGTGCCCTTATTGTGGCGGTGCTGTCACGAGCATCCATCCTTATTACACTGCTGCTGAGCGTTCGCTAGATTTACAGTTTTTTAGCCAATGGTGGCTCTATCCTCTAGCGGGTGTCGTCGGTATGATTTGGTGGCCATTGGGTATTGCTGCGACGATTGTGGTATTTATTCGCGACATTCGCAAAGCTAAGCGAGCACGGCTATATCGTTGCAAAGATTGTGACGTTCAACTAACCTACGAAGAGGCATCTTCTGATGAGAAGCACGGAACCTAACCCTGCAGTCAAGTGGGACTGGCCGTTTAGCAGCTTCGGTTTGGCTTATGGTATTGTTTTGCTTTTAGGGCTACGTTGCGTTTCAGGCGCGGCCAGCCCCTTACTTTTACGTTGACGCTGTAGAAAAACCCCTTTTTCACTGATTTTCGGACGCAATTTTC
>NZ_BHGL01000040.1 GCF_003864975.1 Sulfuriferula thiophila | reverse complement strand
AACGCTTGCGCGTGACTTGTCCAGTCATCAACCTTTACTTCTTCCATTTTTTTAAAGAGCTTTCACACGTAAAGCGTGAGGTCTAACGCGTTTGTTCAACGCGCTACACCTGACACTTCAGGCTATTACTGCAACTAATTTCACTCCGCACATGTGTTTCAGTCACTTCCATCCCGCTCTCGCCGATCCCTCGGCTATCA
>NZ_BHGL01000039.1 GCF_003864975.1 Sulfuriferula thiophila | reverse complement strand
CGTTAGGCATATCATGGAACTCGACAACAACGCTCTCACCTCAGCTTGCTTTGAAGTGGCCCGCTCAATTCGATGGAAGGACAATCAAGTTGATGAAGTCCTTGCGAAAGCATATGTTGAGCTTTACTTTAACGTGGCCATCCAACACGAGGAATACCTCACCGGCCAAGGTCGCGATCCCAACATCATTGTTCGTGCGGTGCGCTATATCGCGCACAAACATTCCATTCCTCCAATGGAAGGCGATATTAAGGAGTTCTCTTCAATGCTTGATATTCTGATAGAGCTAGCTTGCCCAAATTCAGTAGTCGATCAAAACCAAGAACTCTTCTTCAAGGACATTGAGGAAGGTATTCAAGTAGCACGGAGCGACTATGCCTAACCCTACGCTCAAGCGGGACTGCGCAAAAGCGCGCAGCCCCTTAGCTTCACGTT
>NZ_BHGL01000038.1 GCF_003864975.1 Sulfuriferula thiophila | reverse complement strand
ATGCCCAGCCTGATCCTGCATTGATTTCGCTGCCGCCGCCGCTTGCTCAACTAACGCCGCATTTTGCTGGGTCGTTTCATCCATTTGACTGATCGCCCGGTTCACCTCTTCGATACCCATGCTCTGCTCATGACTCGCCGCCGTGATTTCACTCATGATATCGGTAACGCGCTGTACACTTGTCACTACCTCATGCATGGTCGTGCCTGCCTGCCCAGCCTGTTTATTACCCACCTCAATTTTCTCGACAGAATCGTCGATCAACGACTTGATTTCTTTTGCCGCTGCCGCACTGCGTTGTGCCAGACTACGCACTTCAGAAGCGACCACGGCAAATCCGCGTCCTTGTTCGCCCGCACGCGCCGCTTCTACTGCAGCGTTCAATGCCAGAATGTTGGTCTGGAATGCGATACCGTCAATCACTCCGATAATATCAGCGATCTTGCGTGCCGATTCGTTAATGGC
>NZ_BHGL01000037.1 GCF_003864975.1 Sulfuriferula thiophila | reverse complement strand
CTAACGAAGCTGTATAAAAAGTATATCCATAACCGCATCATGCCGTGAACCAAATGAGATATCAAGGTCGAACTGGAGAGACGATATTACGGAGAAGTCAATGGCCCGTTACAAACACATCGACACCAGCCCGAGGTTTCTTGCTGTTGATCTGCAACGCCAGCTCCTGCCCGGCACCTTTGAATATGCTTTGAATCGTCTGCTGGATCACGAACTGGACCTGAGTAGTTTTGATGCCCGCTTCTGCAACGATGAAACGGGTGCTGCGGCCTATCCGCCTGCCATGCTGCTGAAGATCGTGCTATTCGCTTATTCCCAAGGCATCATCAGCAGCCGCAACATCGAGCGTGCCTGCCGTGAGCACGTGACCTTCATTGCCCTGTCCGGCGACAGCCAGCCGCACTTCACCACGATAGCCGGATTCGTTTCGTCACTGGGTGACGACATCACCCGCATCTTTACTCAGATACTTTTCATATGTGACAAGCAAGGGCTCATCGGGCGCGAGATGTTCGCCATTGACGGGGTGAAGTTGCCAAGTAACGCGTCCAAGACCAGGAGCGGCACCCGCACCGACTTCGAGCGCCAGGTGGCCAAGCTTGAAGCAGCCGCCAAGGTCATGCTCGAACGTCATCGCGAAGCCGACCAGTGCGCCATCGAGCCTGATCTCAGAGCCAAGGAAACCCAACGTATCACCCGCTTGCAACGTGACGCCGCTGAAATTCGCTCGTGGCTGACGCATCACCCGGAAGACCGCAAGGGCAGCAAAGGCGCCATACGCAAAAGCAACCGCACCGACAATGAATCCGCCAAGATGGCCACCAGCAAAGGCGTGATACAAGGCTACACTGGCGTGGCCGCAGTCGATGCCAAACACCAGATCATCGTCGAAGCGCAGGCCCACGGCACCGGCAGTGAACAGGAATTACTGATCCCGGTAGTAAAGTCCATCCAATCTACTCAAATTAACCACTCGCTCATCACCGACACCAGCCTGATCACTGCCGATGCAGGCTACCACTCTGAAACCAACCTCAGGCAATTGGCCGATATGCACGTTGATGCATTAATCGCTGACAACAATATGCGTAGCCGCGATGCCCGCTTTGCGGGTCAGGGCAAATACAAAACCAACCCGGACCCGCTGCATGACAAGACAGGCAAAGCCAAACCGGCTGTGCGTTATCAACCCAAAGATTTCGACTACGATCCGGATACAGGAACGTGTATCTGCCCTGCGGGCAAGCAACTCTATGGGAACGGCAGTGGCTGCACGATCAACGGCTACGCAGCAGTGAAGTTTCAGGGTGCGCAGCGTGATTGCGTGCCTTGCATGCAGCGCGAGCGTTGTCTGCTGACCCCGCATAAGACCAAAACAAGACAGGTATCGTTCTTCCGGGGCAAGCGCGATGGGGTGAGCTACACCGACAAAATGAAAGCCCGCATAGACAGCCCCGAAGGTCGCGCCCGCTATGGCAGACGCTTCGCCACGGTGGAGCCGGTATTCGGTAACCTGCGGCACAACAAGCAGCTCAACCGCTTCACGCTCAGAGGGCAAAAGAAGGTGGATGCACAGTGGAAGCTGTTCTGTCTGGTGCATAACATCGAGAAGCTGGCGCATCATGGGTATGCGCAGTAAATGATGGGATAATGCCCACGCTACGCCCGCAGTTTCACGTCACTGGCGGAACAACAGACCCATGCTTGCCGCAGTAAAAATCACAACCGGAATTTGATGTCGGAACAGAAACGATTCGGGTGGGAAAATTGCGTCCGAAAATCAGTGAAAAAGGGGTTTTTCTACAGCGTCAACG
>NZ_BHGL01000036.1 GCF_003864975.1 Sulfuriferula thiophila | reverse complement strand
CCCAAATCGGAGCGGGCTGTGGCCGATGAAGCGCTGTTGATTGACATCAAACAATCCTTTGAGGACAGTTACGGCATCTATGGGAGCCCACGTATTCATCGGGATCTGCTGGAAGCCGGCACGCGTTGCGGTGTAAAGCGGGTTGCGCGTCTTATGAGCCAGGCGCAGATCAAATCGGTACGTGGCTATAAACGCCCGCGGCACAAGGCAGGCAAGCCTGCCACGGCAGCGCCGAACCGGTTAGAACAGCAATTCACGTTTGCTGCACCTGATCAGGCTTGGGTAACGGATATTACTTATATCCGTACCTATGAAGGCTGGCTGTATCTAGCGGTGGTAATTGATCTGTACTCACGTGCGGTGATCGGTTGGTCCATGAAACCAACGATGGCAACGGAATTGGTGCTGGATGCCTTGTTGATGGCCGTGTGGCGCAGAAATCCTAAACAGCCGGTGATCATTCACTCTGACCAGGGTAGCCAGTTTGGCAGCGATGACTTCACCCGCTGGTGCAAGGATAACCAGCTTACCCCCAGCATGAGTCGCCGCGGCAACTGTTATGACAACGCAGTAGTTGAGTCTTTCTTCAGCAGCCTGAAGAAAGAACGTATCAAACGTAAGATCTATCCAACCCGGGAGGAAGCCAAGACTGAGATATTCGAATACATCGAAGTGTTTTACAATCGAACCCGCAGGCACAGTTACTTAAATCAACTGAGTCCAATGGCGTTCGAACAGTTACAAACCGGAAGTTGAGAAATGTCTACGAAAACGGGTGAAGTCCAGA
>NZ_BHGL01000035.1:22727-73173 GCF_003864975.1 Sulfuriferula thiophila | reverse complement strand
ACTGAGTCCAATGGCGTTCGAACAGTTACAAACCGGAAGTTGAGAAATGTCTACGAAAACGGGTGAAGTCCAGACTGCCTGAAAGGGCATATTTAAAAACGGTGTTTACACAATCTGATTTACAGCCCCTCTGATTTACAGCCCCAGTTATTTACAGCCCCCGTGAGCGTGATCGACATCCTAAACGCAGTGCTCCGTGACGGCGCTGGCGAGGCTGTATTTAATCTGTTATCCGATCCAGCGCTTCTGTTATTAATCCCATATCGACAGGTCTGACCAGGCGTGTGATTTCCACACCATTTTTGAGCAGTATCAGTGTCGGCCACAGCTTTACGCCGAATGAACGCCCCAAGCGGCGCCCTTTGCCGTCTTCAACCTTGATATGCCGTATTTGTGGGTGAGCTGCCAGGGCTGCTGCTAGCAGGGGCAGGGCTGCCTGACAATGTCCGCACCAGTCGACGCCGAACTCCAGCGCAACCAAGCCTGTGAGTTGGTCGATTTCGGCCCGGGTTGGCTGGGTTTCTGCGTAGTGTGGCACTGTACTCATGGGCTGCCCCTGTTTAACTGAGTGCCGGAAAACGCGGCTTCAGTGGGTGTTTTCCGTTTTTTCTGTCGTCGGGGAAGATTCGTCGCTGAGATAGGGAAAGCGGACATGGCCGTAGCGTATCAGCAAAATCGCCAGCGCCAGCAACAGGATGGAGCTGGTAACGGCGATCATGCGCCATTCGTCCATCGATTTCATGTCCAGGATCAGGTACCGCGCAAGCGCGACGATACCGATGTAGAGCGGGAAGCGAACCGGCAATTTGCCTGAGGTGTAGTAGCGCTGGATCATGGCGACGACTTCCAGGTAGAGGAAGAGCAGCAGCAAGTCTGTCAGTGTTACCGCTTTGCTGCTGAGCATAATCATTACTTCGCTGCTCATGGCAAATACGGTGGCAATGGCGATGACTAGCAGGCCGATATGTTCTATCAGTGATAGCGCGGAGTGATTGAAATTCTGGATTTGTTTTTTCATATGACTATGCAAATAAGCAGGCTACTAATGTGGGTATTATACCTTTATTGGCTGCGCTAATGACATAGTGCGGGAGTCAAGTTGTTGCAGTGGGAACACCGTCCGGATGCCTTGGACGGTGTTGGTGTTGCAGTTGTTTAAACGCCTAGCTGGTCGTGCCAGTAGGTTTTGATGGCTTTAACGGTGCTGGTTGGCAGCGGGCCGAATGCGATCGATTTGGCCAGGTCCTGGCCGTGTTCGAAGCCCCAGTTAAAGAAATTAACCACTGCCTGGTTGTTTTCTTTAGGTGCGTCTTTTTTCAGGATTTCCCATGTGCAGCCGGAGATCGGCCAGCTATCAACACCGGGCTGGTTGGTGAGGATGACGTAAAAATCTTCAGCCTTGGTGAAATCGACGTTGGCAGCAGCAGCCTGAAAGCCTTTGAGGCTTGGGCTTACCAGTTTTCCGGCCTGGTTGTACATGCGTACATAGTTCAGCTTGCTTTCCAGAATGTACGCGTATTCCACGTAGCCGATGGAGCCGGAAACTTGCTTGACCAGGGCTGCAACACCATCGTTACCTTTGCCGCCGATGCCGTTTACCCAGTTTACAGCGGTATCAACGCCGATTTTCTGTTCCCAGGTCGGATCAACTTTGGACAGGTAGCTGGCGAAGGTGAAGGTGGTGCCGGAACCATCGGCACGGTGTACCGGGGTGATGGTCATATCCGGTAATTTCAGGCCTTTGTTCAGGCCGGTGATGGCAGGATCATTCCACTTGGTGATTTCGCCCAGATAGATTTTGGCGATGACCGGGCCGCTCAGGATTAGCTGGCCGGGCTTGATGCCGGGCAGATTGACGATCATGTCTTCTCCTGCAATGGCGGTCGGAAACTGGATCAGGTGATTATCCTGCAGGTCTTTTGGTTTAAGCGGCATGTCGCTGGCGCCGAAATTCACGGTACCGGCTTTGATTTGTTTGATACCGCCACCGGAACCGATAGCCTGGTAGTTGATTTTGACATGGGTAGCTTGCTCATAGGGCTGGCTCCATTTGCTTAGCAGCGGGTATACCCAGGTGCTGCCTGCACCGGTGATTTCGGTAGCGCTGGCATAGGCAGCGCCGAATCCCAGACTAAGGGCTACGGCTGTCGCGGTGAGTGTCTTGATGAAGCGTTTGGTAGGCTGCATTGTTTACCTCATATGTATAAAAATAATGACCACAACATGGATTGCAGTGACATTATTTTAAGCATTCTCTACAAGGTATAAATGAATTTTGAATTACTTGTTGCTGACAAATTGTCAGGTTAATCAATGCGTTGTATGTAAGCAACAAGTAAGCTTGGTTGTGTTATAGCAGGTTTTGTTAGCGTCCTATTTCGTGAGTGCCATGAACAGTTTTGGCAATTGTTCCGGCAAACGGGCGATATGATCGATGACGGTGTAGTGCTTGCCGAAGATATCACCGACGTAATCACCTGCCTTGGGATCGAGGGTGATGCAGTAGGTGTAGATGCCATCCTGATCCAGTTCACGCACGGCGACTTTGGCATCTTCGATCAATAGGCGTGGGTCTTTGGTGTCGATATCGGCTGGCTCGCCATCGGTCAGGATCAATAGCAATTTTTTATCAGCCTGCTGATGTGCGAGGTAATGGCCGGCATGGCGAATGGCTGCACCCATGCGCGTTGAGTAACCTGCCTGCATCGCAGCAAGTCGAGCTTTTACCGGGGTATCCCAGTGCTCGGAGTAGCCCTTGATATGCAAGTATCGTACTTCGTGGCGGGTATTGGAATGGAATCCGCTGATGGCAAATTTATCGCCCATCTGTTCGATAGCCCAGCCCAGCAGGGTGACGGCTTCCTGACTTAATTCCAGTTTGCTTTGCTGGCAGCCTTCAGGCACGTCGGCTAACGAGGCGGACATGTCCAGCAATAATGATACGGCGATGCTGCGTCCGTCGTGGCGATGGTTCATGTTGATGCGCGGGTCAGGCACGGCACCGCTTTTATAATCAATCAGCGAGCGGATAGCCACATCCAGATCCAGCTCGGAGCCTTCTTCCTGATAGCGGATGCGTACTTTATTCTGCGGCTTGAGCAGGTCGATGATTTTTTTCAGCTGTTTGGCCAGTCCGCTGTGCTTGGCCAAGATTTTGTCGATGTCATTAGCATCGCCCATGGGGTGCAGATGTTCGTAGACGCTGGCCCAGTCCGGACGATAGTGTTCAGCGCCGTAATCCCATTCCGGGTACAGTCGGGGAGGCAGGCGTTTGTCAGGCTCTTCCTCTGGTTGTGCTTTTTGCGGTTTTTCGTCGTAATCTTCTTCATCGCCATCTTCAATGTATTGCCACATTAGTCGATTGTCATCACGGTAATCGACTTCGGTGTCATCAAAAAAGGTTTTGGCGCTGAGGTCGCTGCCGACGCGGGTTTTGGCGATAAACTGCACACCCAGCGTGACCATTTCGTCAGTGCTGCTGATGCCGGTAGCCATTTCCGCATGAAAGCGTGCGACGAAATCAAGCAGGTCGGGATTGGTGTAACTGTGCTGTGGGTCGAGCAGCGCGCGTGACAGTGTGTACAGGCGGTGACGTATGCACGAATGTTCTTCAGGACAAGTGCCTTCTTTGGGAACAGGGTGGATGGCAGCCCACAGTTTGCGCAAGCCGGGGTAACGCTGCATGGCGAGGTATTCGACGCGAGAATCTTCGAATACTTCGACAGCCATGCGCTGAAACGGGCTCAGGTTATCAGCGACAACGGATTTGGTCCACAGGCGATGTGCGCTGATATGTGCCAGCAGGGCGCGATAGCGGTCTACGCCACGCACGCCGGGCATGTCGTCATAGACGTCAGGCAAGTGCACACCGAGCGCATCAAAATACGGGATTGGTTTGCGGATTTCGTCAAATGCCAGTGAATAAGGTACGAAGTTGGTGTCGGCTTGCCATAGGCCGCGCAAATACAAATCCAGCTGCCGTTCGCTGTCGGTAAACAGCGTGCCATGCCGCTCGCGTTGCATGACAGCGCGACTATCCGCGGTTTTCAGCAGGAAATATTCTCGCTGACGGTCGGGGTCATTGGCATACGCTTTGACGCCGTAGTCTACCCAGTTGCGCAGTCCGCCAAACGATAAATTGCCGAACATGTACGGTGCTGTGTTCAGGAATTCAACCAGGCATTCGCTGGTGTACATGGAGTCGATGCCATGTACCTTGGGGCTGGTGCGCTCCATGGTTTGCCACACCAGGTGGAAATATTCGTTGAACAGCGCGCGGCTTTCCAGCGCGCGTGCGGCCGAAGCCAGGCTTTGCAAAAACGGTGCAATGGCCGCGCTGTTAGGGGTGCGGGTCAGTTTTTGTACGAATGCGACGACATCACCGATGATCTCTTCGCCTAGTAGCACAGCAACTTCCGGTGTTTCTTCCAGGAATGCCAGTACCGGTTCTTCGCCGCGTCCCATTTTGCACAGGGTGCGCGCGCCGTCAATATAAGCTGTCAGTGCAATGGGTGACAGGCGTTTCTGGGCGTAGGCAAAGCAATCCGGAAATACGCTCTGCACGCGGGCAAAGCCGCAGGACAGTGCTTTGATTTCGTCGATAAGCGTATCAGTCATGTCGTGGTCGGGTCGCGCTTAGGCGAAAATCGCGTCGATAGCGTGGTCTAAGGTATCGCGGATGTCTTTGTCGTCAGTGATAGGACGTACCAGTGCCATGCGGCAAGCATCACGGGCAGTGATGCCACCGTTGATCAGAGCTGCTGCGTAGACCAGCAGGCGGGTGGATATGCCTTCATCCAGACCGTGGCCCTTGAGCTTGCGTGCCGTCTCGGCAATGCGTACCAGACGGTCAGCGGTATCGACGTCGATGCCGGCTTCTTTGCTGACGATTTCGGTTTCCACCGAGCGTAACGGGTAGTCGAATTCCATACCGGCAAAGCGCTGTTTGGTTGACTGCTTGAGGTCCTTCATCAGGCTCTGGTAGCCCGGGTTGTAGGAAATGACCAGCTGAAAATCCGGGTGAGCAACGACCAGTTCACCTTTTTTATCCAGCGGCAGGGTGCGACGGTGATCGGTCAGCGGGTGGATAACCACGGTAGTGTCCTGCCGCGCTTCAACCACTTCATCCAGATAGCAGATAGCGCCATAACGTGCGGCTAAGGTGAGGGGGCCATCTACCCAGCGGGTGCCGTTGCTGTCGAGCAAATAGCGTCCGACCAGATCCGAAGCGGTCATGTCTTCATTGCAGGCCACGGTGATCAGCGGCTTGTTCAGTTTCCATGCCATGTATTCGACAAAGCGTGACTTGCCGCAGCCTGTCGGGCCTTTGATCATGACTGGCAGGCGTGCTTTGTAAGCGGCCTCGTACAACGTAATTTCGTTGTTTTGTGGCTGGTAGTAAGGTTGCTCGGTGACTTGGTATTGGGTGATGTCGAATGTATTGTTCATTATCGTCTCGCTGAAAGTTGAGTGCGTATTCCAGTGTGTTCTGGCGCAAAACACGTTGGAATAGGCGTTAAAAAAGCCCCTGTAACATCCCAGGGGCTTTTAACAACTCGCCGCCTGATGGCAGCGAGTTACCTGGGAGGTACGTATTACTTGTGTACGCCCAGTTTTTCACGCCAACCTGGGTAGATCTTGTCAGCATCGCCTGGGAATGACTCGAATGCGCGGGCGAATTCTTTGTGTTCTTTAGCGAACTCAATAGGATCTGAACCGGACTTCCAGCACTCGTATGACTGACGCAGGGAGATTGCACCAGCAGCCGGGCTATCAATGTGACCGTATGCGCCACCACCCGATGTGTTGATAACGTTACCGTGACCCAGGTTCTCGAAGAAGCCTGGCAGACGCAGTGCGTTCATACCGCCGGAGATAATGGATGTGGTAGGTTTCATGCCGTACCATTTCTGGAAGTAGACAGGACCTTGTGCTTCATCACGTTCCAGCATGTAGCAAATGTTCTTGTCTGAGTTCTCGCCTTCCATTTTGCCGTATCCCATGGTGCCTACGTGGATACCTGAAGCACCTTGTAAACGTGAGATTTTAGCCAATACGAATGCGGTGTAACCGCGTTTTGCTGAAGGCGATGTAATCATGCCGTGGCCAGCGCGGTGGTAATGCAGGTACTGTTGTGGGTATTGACGACGCGCGGTGGTGATCATGCCTGGACCGCCTACGAAACCGTCAACCAGGAATGCAACTTTGTCAGCATCTGGTCCGAATGTTTCAAGGATGAAGTCAGCACGAGCCATCATTTCGTAATGGTCATCTGCAGTGATGTTTGCAGAGAAAATCTTAGCTTGACCAGTTTCGTCTTGAGCGCGCTTCATTGCGTCATAAACTAATGGGTACACTTTTTTAGCTGGGCAGAATACTTGGTTACCTTGTGGCTCATCATTCTTGATGAAGTCACCACCTAACCAGAACTGGTAAGCAGCTTTAGCAAATGGCTCAGGACGCAGACCTAATTTAGGCTTGATAATGGTTCCAGCGATGTAACCGCCATCTTTCATTGGGCGGCCAAGGATGCGCCATAAGTCGGTAATGTCTTTGGAAGGACCATCAAACAACTGGATTGCGCGCTCTGGGAAGTAGATATCGTGGATTTTACCGTGCTCGATATCGCCCATACCTTGGTTGTTACCGATGATCAGAGTCAGAATGGATACCATCATCATGCGACCGTCAGTAACGTTACGGTCAAACAGATCCATAGGATATGCAATGCGCATATCTTCAGTTGCTTCATCGATGTAATACACCAGCGCGTCTAAGCCTTTGGTGAAATCATCGGTAGTTGAAACTTCAACGTTGGTGCCGGTTGAAGATTCAGCTGCAAAGTGGGCTGCACATGCCAGGTAAGTGCCGAAACCTGGCTTAGGCTTCATTTTGTAAGCAACTAATATGTGCTTGCCGCCTTTAATTAAATCTTCTTCGTTCAGACTAAGGTCTGCATAACGTCCTGACTGATCCATTGCTTTCTCCAGTGATTGATGGGCTTGCCTAGGCTTTGCGAGTTACTGCTTAAGCCAATGCATGCACTATACAGTCTGCAATGCATAAGATATATTCAATTGTTATTCTTATTATGATAAGTAAATGCTTATAGTAATTTTTTAATAAGATAAAGTATAGAAAACTTCCAGAAATTAGCCGCCGAATATAATGAAGTTATTATTAAGTGTGTGTTGTGAGTGGGCGAGTTAGTGCCCAGTGTAGATAAGCACTGAATGAAATTCAGAATGTTAGTTTAGCGGTTAAGCTGATACAGATTGGGTGATGACGGATGGCAGGCGCTTGGGAGACTTTATGCGCAGCTGCTTATTGACGTTCATGTGTCCGAATACGACTTCGATATCTGCGTAGGCGACCCCGAATTCTTTAGCCAGGAAACGCACCATGTGTTCGGTGGCTTTGGCTGCGACAGGTGCTGCGGTTACGCTGATCTTGAGTTGGTTGCCTTTAACTTTGCCTATGACATCCTGCTTGGCGCTGGGCTTGCCTAGTATGTTGAGCACCAGAGTATCGGCATCCCAATAAAAGAAAGCATCACTGGTGGATTTGCGGGGTGTGGCGACGGGCACATCGACTTTCTGGCGTTTTTTGGCTGCCATGCTTAGCTGGAGGATGTGCCGTCGTGGGTGTGGGAGGGATTACTCAAGTAATGCTTTGGGTATGGGGAAGGTAACGTTTTCGGTAATGCCGGATAGTTCGTTGACGTTGTCCGCGCCGAATTGTTTAAGTTGGGCGATGACTTCCTGCACCAGCACTTCTGGCGCGGATGCGCCGGCAGTCACGCCTATGCTGTTTTTACCCAGCACCCAGCTTGCATCAAGCTGGCTGGCGTTGTCGACCATGTAGGAAGTTATCCCAAGGTTTTGCGCCACTTCACGCAGACGGTTGGAGTTGGAGCTGTTGGGCGAGCCGACGACGATCACCAGATCGCATTGCTGTGCCAGCGCTTTGACTGCATCCTGGCGATTCTGGGTGGCGTAGCAGATATCGTCCTTCTTCGGCCCGATGATATTGGGGAAGCGGGATTTGAGCGCATCGATGACGCGGGCGGCGTCGTCAACCGAGAGAGTGGTCTGGGTGACAAAGGCCAGTTTTTCTTCATCGTTGACGCTGAGCGTGGCTACGTCCTCTGGCGTTTCGACCAGATACATGCCGCCTTCGCTTTGCCCCATGGTGCCTTCTACTTCAGGATGGCCTTTATGGCCGATCATGATGATTTCCATACCCTTGTCGCGCATGCGTGCCACCTCAAGGTGAACCTTGGTGACCAGCGGGCAGGTGGCATCGAATACGGTGAGGCCACGTGCTTCTGCCTCGCGGCGTACCGCCTGGGATACGCCGTGCGCACTGTAGATCAAAGTATTGCCGGTCGGCACATCATCCAGGTCTTCGATAAAAATCGCGCCTTTGGCCTTGAGGTTTTCCACCACAAATTTGTTATGCACGACTTCATGGCGTACATAAATCGGTGCGCCGAAACGTTCCAGAGCGCGTTCGACGATTTCGATGGCACGATCAACGCCGGCACAGAAGCCGCGGGGGTTGGCAAGCAGGATATGAGTAGTCATGGTAGTCGGGGATGTATGGTTAAAATTTCAACTTCAAATTCTATGGTTTTTCCTGCCAGCAGATGATTAAAATCAATGCTGACGTCGTGTTCGTGTATCACTGCAACGTGTCCGCTGAGGTGGCTGCCATCAGGCAATTCAAATTCGATCAGGTTGCCAACGACCGGCGGCGCATCATGAAATTCGTCAATAGGCACGTCTTGCACCAGTTGCGCGTCATGCATGCCAAAGGCCTGTTGCGGTTCGAGTATGAACACGTGCCGTTCGTTCAATGGCAGGTCGATCAGCCAGCTTTCCAGTGCGGGTTCCAGCGTACCGTCACCCAGCGTGAGTGTGATCGGCGCATCATCAAAACTGCTGTCGATGTCTTGGCCACCGTGGATGCGGATGGCGAAATGCAGAGTAAGGGTATCACCCGGTTGGACGTGTGTGTTCATGCGTGTTTAGGCTGTTTCAAGCTGTCCCAGATTAACAGAACCGCACCTATGGTAATGGCGGAGTCTGCGATATTAAACGCTGGCCAGTAGTAGCTGCCTAGATGCAACGACAGGAAGTCCACGACATAACCATGCGCCAGGCGGTCAATAAGATTGCCCAGTGCGCCTCCCAGGATCAGGCTGAGAGAGAGTTTGGACAGCATACTGCCGCTATCCTTGCGCAATAGATAGAGGATAAAGACGGATGCAATGCTGGCGACTGCAATAAAAAATCCGCGTTGCCAACCGGGTTGGCTGGCAAACAGGCTGAATGCGGCACCGGTATTGTGGGCACGCACCAGGTCAAAGAAGCTGGTGACTTTCAATAAATCACCCCAGGCGAACACTTGTATCACATAGTATTTGCTGATCTGGTCGAGTGCGATTACCAGAGCGGCTATGCTGAGCCCTTGTTTGAATTTAAGCATGATGTCTGTGCTCACCTTCGCCAAATAAATTGCTATGGCAACGTCCACACAGGCCGGGATGGTCAGCATGCGTGCCAACATCGGCACGGTAATGCCAGCAGCGCTCGCACTTGGCGTGACTGCTTGGTTGCGCGCTGATGTGCGGTGCGGCATCAGTGGTCAAGTGCAGCTCCGCGCTAGACGTAATCATTGTAAAGCGCAGGTCTTCGCCCAGTGTTGCCAGCGCGGCATAATGTGCGGCACCGGCATGGATGGCTACTTCGGCTTGTAATGAAGAGCCGATATCGCCAGCGCTGCGCAAGGTTTCCAGATGTTTGCGCACATCTGCCAGCGTTTCACGGATCAGTGCCCACTGTTCAGCCAATGCCGGCGCGTGATCCGGCATTGGGATGTCATGCCATTGATGCAGGAAGATGCTGTCATCCTGATCCTGCACTAATTGCTGCCAGACTTCTTCAGCGGTGAAACTGAGGAACGGTGCCATCAGCCGGGTCAGGCTGTGGGTGATGTGGTACAGCGCGTTCTGTGCGGAACGGCGCGCCGCCGAATCGGCAGCAGTGGTGTAGAGCCGGTCCTTGAGAATGTCGAGGTAGAAACCACCGAGGTCTTCCGAGCAGAAGTGATGCAGTTTCTGCACGATATGGTGGAATTCATACTGGTTGTAATGTGACAGCACCTCATCCTGAAACTGGTGCAGCATGACCATGGCATAGCGGTCGATGCTGAGCCACTCATTAACCGGCAGTGCCTGTTGCTGAATGTCGAAATCAGCCAGGCTGGCTAGCAGGAAGCGCAAGGTATTGCGAATACGGCGATACGACTCAACCACACGCTTGAGGATTTCGTCAGAGATGGTGAGCTCGCCGGAATAATCGGTAGACGCTGTCCACAACCGCAAAATATCAGCACCGTAGGTATCCATGACCTTTTGCGGGGCGACCACATTGCCCTTGGATTTGCTCATCTTGTGGCCATTGCCGTCAACGACAAAGCCGTGGGTAAGTAGCGCGCGGTAAGGTGCATGGCCGTCAGTGGCGCAACCGGTGAGCAGGCTGGACTGGAACCAGCCGCGGTGCTGGTCAGAGCCTTCCAGATATAAATCAGCCGGATGTGCCAGTTCAGGGCGCATTTTGAGCACGCAGGCGTGGGTAACACCGGAATCGAACCACACGTCCAGCGTGTCGGTGACTTTCTTGTAGTGTTCCGTATCTGTGCCTAATAATTCGCTGGCCTCAAGCGAGAACCATGCTTCGATACCGACTTTTTCTACTTTTTCGGCAACTATCGCGATGAATTCGGCTGTGCGCGGGTGCAGTTCACCACTTTCCTTGTGGATGAATAGCGGCATAGGCACGCCCCAGTTGCGCTGGCGCGATACACACCAGTCCGGGCGGTTTTTCATCATGCCTTCCAGACGCGCGCGTCCCCATGCCGGGAAAAATTCGGTTTTTTCGACGGCGTGCGTGGCGTGCTTACGTAAGCTGGCATTGCTGGCATCGGTCTTATCCATACCGATGAACCATTGGTGTGTGGCACGGAAAATGATCGGCGTTTTGTGGCGCCAGCAGTGCGGGTAGCTGTGCAGCAGCTTGGCATTGGCCAGCAGCAGATCATTATCGGTGAGCAGCTGGATAACCGTTTTATTGCCTTCCCAGACAGTTTGACCGCCAACGAAAGGAATGCTGTCGAAGAATTTGCCGTCATCACTGACTGGATTTTCTACGGGTAAATGGTATTTCAGGCCAACCTGATAGTCGTCCACGCCGTGAGCGGGTGCGGTATGCACCAGGCCGGTACCGGCTTCCGAAGTGACGTGCGTGCCGCAGATAATCGGCACCAAACGATCCAGGAACGGGTGTTGCAGGTTGACATGTTCAAGCGAGCTGCCGGTGCACTGGCCAATGACTTCAACCGACTCGAAACCATAGCGTTTGATGGCTGACTCCGCCAGGTCGCGTGCAAGTATGAGGATGCCTTTAGGCGTGAGGATCAGGTCATAGATGAATTCCGGATGCACCGATACCGCCTGGTTGGCTGGCAGTGTCCACGGGGTGGTGGTCCAGATCACAGCATAGATTGGCTCTTTGAAGTCAGGCAATCCAAGTTTGGCGGTGAGTTGCGCCGGGTCGGCAACAGCAAAGGCCACATCAATGGCGGCGGAAGTTTTGTCTTCGTATTCAACTTCAGCTTCTGCCAGTGCCGAGCCGCAGTCTACGCACCAGTGTACGGGTTTGGCACCCTGGTAAAGATAGCCATTGGCGAGGATGCGGCCCAGCTCGCGCATGATGCCAGCTTCAAACTCAAAATCCATGGTACGGTAGGGGTGATCCCAGTCGCCCAGCACGCCGAGACGGATGAAGTCGGCTTTCTGGCGTTCGATCTGGCTGGCAGCGTATTCGCGGCACAGCTCGCGGAAACGTGCCGCAGGAATGGCTTTGCCATGCTGTTTTTCGACTTGCAATTCGATTGGTAGGCCGTGGCAGTCCCAACCCGGCACATAGGGAGCATCAAATCCCGCCAGGGTTTTGCTTTTAACGATAATGTCCTTGAGGATTTTGTTTACCGCATGACCAATGTGGATGTCACCGTTGGCGTAAGGCGGGCCATCGTGCAGGATGAATTTGGGGCGTCCCGCCGCCACTTTGCGGATTTGCTGATAGCGATTCAATTCACGCCATTGTGCCAGCCAGTTAGGCTCGCGCTTGGCAAGATCGCCGCGCATGGGAAATGGGGTGTCAGGGAGATTAAGCGTGTTTTTGTAATCAGACATTGGCGTTAAGCGACGGGTAAATGGTTAAAGTAGTCATGCGCGCATTCGACATCGCGCTGAATCTGTCGGGTTAAAGTTGCGAGATCAGGATATTTCTCTTCGTCACGTAGTTTAACAAGAAAATCAACGTGGATGATGCGGCCGTATAAATTGTCATCAAAATTAAGCAAGTGGATTTCGAGCAGCGGTTGCGCTGCGGTTTTAACCGTGGGACGCACACCCAGGCTGGCAACGGCAGGCAAAGCCTGCGCAGCAAGGCCGTGTACTTCGACCACAAAGATGCCGGTGAGCGGTAATTTGGTGTGTTTGATCGGCAGGTTGGCCGTAGGGAAACCCAGTTCGCGACCAAGCTTGTCACCATGGGCGACGCGCCCGCTGATGCGGTATGGGCGGCCGAGCAGTTGTTGCGCTAGCGCAAGCTGACCCTTGGCAAGGGCATCACGCACTGCGGTGCTGGAGACGCGCAGGTCGTTTACTGTAATGCTGGTCATCGCATTCAGATCGTAACCGTGTGTCTTGCTGTATTCCTGCAATAAAGCAAAGTCGCCGGCGCGCTTTGCGCCGAAGCGGAAATCGTCACCAATTAACAGGTGCTGCATGCCCAGGCCGCGTACCAGTATCTGTTCGATAAATTGTGTTGCCGGCATGTGCGCCAGAATGTCATTGAAGCGGCAAATGTGCACGTGTTCTATGCCCAGTTCACGTAATCCGTCCAGTTTGTCGCGCAAGTTGGATAAGCGTGCGGGAGCTTGTTCGGGGGTGAAAAATTCGCGTGGATGAGGCTCAAAGGTGATGGCACAAGGCGTTAACTGGCGTGCACGTGCAGTTGCTACTAATTGCTGTAGCATCGCCTGGTGCCCGAGATGGACGCCGTCAAAGTTGCCTATGGCCACCGCGCTGGGGCGAGTGGCCATAGGGTGGATGCCGTGAGTGATGCGCATAAAAAAGTTTCAAGCCGAAGAATAGTGAATTTTAACGGGTCGCAAGGATGGGGTCAAAGTATCAGGCGGCGCGACGCATGAACTGGCGTGCGCGGATGCCGAACAATCTGAGTGTGACAAAGTAACCCGTAACACCCAGCACTACCAGCCCGGACAAATGGATGATGCGGCGACCGAAATGTGCGTGTAGCCAGTCTGCATCTGTGCCCATGCCCCACCACAGCAGCAGCGCCATCACGGCAGTTGCTGTGCTGATTTTGAACATGAATGCATACCAGCCCGGTTGCGGCTGGAAAATACCCTGGCTGCGCAATTTCCATAACAGTAACCCGGCGTTGAGGCAGGCGCCCAGTCCTATAGCCAGCGCCAGGCCGGCATGCTGCAGTTTCCACACAAACATCAGGTTCATGATCTGGGTTGCGCCCAGGGTGATGATGGCGATTTTGACCGGAGTCTTGATGTTCTGGCGAGCATAGAAGCCGGGGGCAAGTATCTTGATCATGATCAGTCCTAACAGCCCCAGACTGTAGGCCATCAGTGCCTGGCGTGTCATCCATACGTCATTGACGCTAAAGTGCCCATATAAAAACAGTGTGCTTATCAGTGGTAAAGCCAGTACCGCCAGTGCGGCCGCGGCAGGTAATGCCAGTAACAGGGTGAGGCGCAGGCCCCAGTCCAGCAGTTGTGAGTACTGGGTAGGGTCGTTGTCGGCGTAATGTTTGGCCAGGCTGGGCAATAAGATGGTGCCCAGTGCCACACCCAGCATCCCGGTAGGGAATTCCATCAGGCGATCTGCATAATATAGCCATGACACGCTGCCTGTGGCCAGAAATGACGCGAAGATGGTGTTGATGAGTAAGGATAACTGGGCGATGGAAACGCCAAACACCGCCGGTCCCATGAGTTTGAGCACGCGCCATACACCTTCGTCATGCCAACTGAAGCGGAATTTTGGCAGCAGGCCCAGTCTGTGCAAGAACGGTAATTGCAAAGCAAGCTGCAGAATGCCGCCTAACGCCACGCCCCAGGCCAGCGCCATAGCCGGTGGATTGATGTGCGGCGCCAGCCATAAGGTTGCCGAGATCATCGCCACATTCAGCAATACGGGCGTAAATGCCGGCACGGCAAAGCGGCTGTAGGTGTTTAAAATACCACCGGCCAGCGATACCAGCGAGATGAGTAGAATGTATGGAAAAATGATGCGCAGCATCTGGACCGTGACCGCGAATTTGTCTGGCGTGTCGATGAATCCCGGTGCGCTGATGTAGACTACGGCGGGTGCGGCGATCACGCCGATGGCAGTAACAATCAACAGGGCGATGAACAGCAGGGTGGCAACGTGATCGACCAGCAGGCGTGTATCTTCGTGGCCGCGGCGGTTTTTGTATTCGGCAAGGATGGGCACGAAAGCCTGAGCAAATGCGCCCTCGGCAAATAAGCGTCGCAATAAGTTAGGAATCTTGAAGGCAACAAAGAAGGCGTCGGTATATATGCCTGCGCCGAAGCTGCGTGCAATAATGGCATCGCGTACAAAGCCGAGGATGCGTGACAAGAGCGTCATGCTGCTGACTTTGGCGAGGGCTTGTAACAGATTCATTGTGGTATTGGTTCGGAAGATTGAGGCGCAATAGTAGCGCTAAAGTGAATCAATCGCTAGTTGGGGCTTGCTATTGGTGGAATAGCTATTTATAATCTCATGCTTTAAGAAATTCGATACAGGAGCTTCACATTATGGCAAATAGCGCACAAGCCAGAAAGCGCGCAAGACAAAACGACAAGCAGCGTGCTCATAACGCCGCATTGCGTTCTACCTTGCGTACCGCGATCAAGAAGGTTCAAAAAGCGGTATTGGCTGGTGATAAAGCTGTTGCGACCAGCACTTTTGGTGTTTCCATGAGTGTGATTGACCGCATCGCTGATAAAAACATCATCCATAAAAACAAAGCTGCTCGTCATAAGAGCCGCTTGTCTGCTGCTGTTAAAGCAATGGCGTAATTATTCCTGCCTGGCAACAAAGCCGGGTCTGGAAGTGAAAAAACCTTATGGCTGAAAAGCGTAAGGTTTTTTTTCGCCTGTTGTTTGGTGAGTTTAGGTTGGGTACGGTAGGGTTGATGCGTTAGGAAGCGGGGTTGCTTAGGTGTTGGTCTGGCTTGGGTCAATGATGGTCAGATCGTTCTCTTTGGCAAACCCCATCAAAAATCCGAAAGCAGCAGGTTGTTCTTGTTGCAGCGCTTTGTCGACAATGACGCACTTGATGCCATTGACAGTTAAAGGGCGCACAAAGGGTGAATAACTCATGCGATGATCTTCCCCGAAAGTGGAAAGCGAGCCCGACAAGCGTTCAGCCCAGTCGCTAGGGCGAAAGGTGCGACCAGATGAGGTTATGCCCTGAATAAGGATTTCGTTATTGCTTAGCTCAGACATTGTGTGTACTTCACAAAAAACAACATAGTGATAATTTTATCAGACTATCGCGTGCTTGCGGTTAGATGTTTTGCGAGTAATTGCAATAGCACCCCAGTTTCATCCTGTTTGCAGTACGCGCTCGCATGAATTGATAGAACATACTGGCTAACACCTGCTAGAATATGGCTAAACATTTTTTTAGTAAATTATTTATTCTGATCGGAGAAAAAAATGATACATGAACTGCCAGCGCTACCGTATGCCAAAGATGCATTGCAACCCCATATTTCTGCTGAAACGCTGGAATATCACTATGGTAAACATCACCAGGCTTATGTGACCAACCTCAATAACCTGATCAAGGGTACCGAGTTTGAAGAAATGAGTCTGGAAGACATCATCCTGAAATCGGCCGGTGGTGTATTCAACAATGCAGCGCAGGTATGGAACCACACGTTCTACTGGAATTGCCTGAGCCCGAATGGCGGCGGCGCACCTGCTGGCGCACTGGCTGATGCGATTAATGCTAAATGGGGTTCGTTCGATGCGTTCAAGGATGCATTCAGTAAAGCGGCTATTGGCACCTTTGGTTCTGGTTGGGCATGGCTGGTAAAAAATACCGCTGGCGAACTGGAGATCGTTTCTACCAGCAATGCGGCAACTCCGATGACGAATGGTCAGACCGCATTGATGACTTGCGACGTATGGGAGCATGCATACTATGTTGACTACCGCAATGCACGCCCCAAGTATGTAGAGGTGTTCTGGAATCTGGTAAACTGGAACTTCGTTTCTGCTAATTTCGCTGCATAAAGTCTGCTGAATCAGCACTCAAAGGGCGGCGCAAGCCGCCCTCATGTTTTCAACCTTATTTATGTAAGTCCTTGCCATGTCTTATTTGATGAATACCTATGCACGTCAACCTGTCACTTTTGTACGCGGAGAAGGCGTCTGGTTGTGGGATGATGCTGGCAATCGTTATCTGGACGCGCTGGCAGGTGTTGCCGTCAATGGCCTGGGTCACGCTCATCCTGCGTTGACGCAAGCTGTGTGCGAACAGGCGCGCAGTCTGATCCATACTTCCAATATTTATCAGGTCCAACGCCAGGAACAACTTGCGCAGCGTTTATGTGAGTTGTCAGGCATGGACAAGGTGTTTTTCTGCAATTCCGGTTGCGAGGCAAATGAAGCTGCAATCAAGCTGGCTCGGTTGTATGGCCATGGGCAAGGGATTGCGACGCCGACTATTATCGTCATGGAAAAGTCATTCCATGGTCGTACCATGGCGACGCTTACTGCGACGGGTAGCCGTAAAGTGCAGGCCGGTTTTGAGCCTTTGCTCACCGGTTTCGTGCGGGTGCCATATAACGATATCGAAGCTGTACGCCAGGTTGCAGAGCATAACCATGAAGTGGTGGCTGTGCTGGTGGAGCCTATTGAAGGCGAAGGCGGTGTGCAAATACCGAATGCGGGCTATTTGAGTGAATTGCGTCAGGTTTGCGATGCTAATGGCTGGCTGCTGATGCTGGATGAAGTGCAGACTGGCGTTGGCCGTACCGGTACCTGGTTCGCGTTCCAGCATGCCCATATCCATCCGGATGTGATGACGCTGGCTAAAGGTCTGGGTTCAGGTGTGCCTATTGGTGCCTGTGTGGCGCGCGGCGCTGCTGCCGATGTATTCAAGCCAGGTAATCATGGTTCTACTTTCGGTGGCAATCCGCTGGCATGTGCAGCGGGTCTGGCAACTTTGCAGGCTGTGGAAGACGAAAATTTGCTGGCTAATGCCAACCTCATCGGTGCGGCACTGGTCGCAGGTTTTGAGCGTGAATTGGCAGGGGTTTCAGGTGTCAAGGCAATACGTGGTGTGGGCATGATGATAGGCATAGAGCTGGATCGGCCTTGTGGTGAGTTAGTAAAGACAGCCCTGGCGGCACATTTGCTGATCAATGTGACTGCCGACAGCGTGATTCGTCTGGTGCCACCGTTGATTATGAATGCAGATGAAGCGGCGCAGCTGGTCAGCAGTTTAAGCCCGATTATTCGTGAATTTTTGAGTAGGACAGCAGCATGAAACCTATCAAACATTTTTTGCAGTTTCAGGATTTGACGCGTGAAGAGTACGAGTATATCTATGCGCGGGCAAAAATCATCAAGGAACGTTTTAAAAGTTACCAGACCTATCATCCCTTGGTTGATCGCACTCTGGCGATGATTTTTGAGAAACAGTCCACACGTACCCGCTTGTCGTTTGAGGCCGGTATGCACCAGATGGGCGGTGCTGCGATTTACCTGAATACCCGCGACACACAGTTGGGTCGTGGTGAACCGGTGGAAGATGCTGCCGAAGTCATTTCGCGCATGGTCGATATCGTGATGATCCGTACGTTCGAGCAGGACATCATTGAGCGTTTTGCTGCACATTCGCGTGTGCCGGTCATTAACGGCCTGACCAATGAATACCATCCATGCCAGATCATGGCGGATATTTTTACCTATATAGAGCGTCATGGCTGCATACGCGGTAAAACGGTGGCATGGGTTGGCGACTCCAATAATATGTGCAATACCTGGCTGCAAGCCGCGGTGGCACTGGATTTCAACGTGCATGTCTCAACCCCTCCCGGATATGAAGTCGAGCCGGAGCGTGCCGGGTTGTACGACACCAGTCACTATGAGAGTTTTGACGATCCTATGGAGGCTTGCCGGGGCGCAGATCTGGTCACCACTGACGTGTGGACCAGCATGGGTTTTGAAGCCGAAAACGAAGAACGCAAACGCGATTTTCAGGATTGGCAGGTCGATGCAGAAATGATGCAGATTGCTGCACCGGGGGCGTTGTTCATGCACTGCCTGCCTGCGCATCGCGGTGAAGAAGTGGCGGCTGAAGTTATCGACGGGCCGCAAAGCGTGGTCTGGGATGAAGCAGAAAATCGTTTGCATACGCAAAAAGCATTAATGGAATATCTTTTGTTGGGAAAAGTAGAATGAGTGATGTGAAAAAAGTAGTGCTGGCCTATTCGGGTGGTCTGGATACCTCTGTCATACTGAAATGGCTGCAAGATGAATATCAATGCGAAGTGGTTACTTTTACTGCTGATATCGGTCAGGGTGAAGAACTGGAACCTGCGCGTGAAAAAGCGAAGAAGTTTGGGGTGAAGGAAATTTTCATCGATGATCTGCGTGAAGAATTTGTACGCGATTTCGTGTTTCCGATGTTCCGCGCCAATACCGTGTATGAAGGCGAGTATCTGCTAGGTACCTCCATCGCACGTCCGCTGATTGCCAAACGTCTGATCGAAATTACCAACATGACCGGTGCGGATGCCATCTCTCATGGCGCAACCGGCAAGGGTAACGATCAGGTGCGCTTTGAGCTGGGTGCGTATGCGCTAAAGCCGGATATCAAAATCATTGCGCCATGGCGTGAATGGGATTTGTTGTCCCGCGAAAAACTGCTGGCATATGCCGAGAAGCATGGCATTCCGGTGGAAATGAAGCACAAGAATGGCGGCAGTCCGTACAGCATGGATGCCAACCTGCTGCATATTTCCTATGAAGGTCGCGCATTGGAAAATCCTGCCATTGAAGCCGAGGCGGATATGTGGCGCTGGACCGTGTCGCCTGAGCAGGCACCAGATGCGGCTGAGTACGTTGATCTGGAATACAAACAGGGCGATATCGTCGCTATTAACGGCGTGGCGATGAGTGCTGCAACTGTACTGACTGAACTGAACCGTCTGGGTGGAAAACACGGCATCGGCCGTCAGGATCTGGTCGAGAATCGCTATGTAGGCATGAAGTCGCGTGGTTGTTACGAAACGCCGGGCGGTACCATCATGTTGCGCGCACACCGCGCCATTGAATCAATCACGCTGGATCGTGAAGTTGCGCACCTTAAAGATGAGTTGATGCCACGCTATGCCAGCATGATTTACAACGGCTACTGGTGGAGTCCAGAGCGCAAGATGCTGCAAACCATGATTGATGCTTCGCAAGCCACCGTGAATGGCTGGGTGCGCGTCAAGCTGTATAAGGGCAATGTGATGGTGGTGGGGCGCGATTCCAAGACGGATTCGCTGTTTGATCCGACCATTGCTACCTTTGAAGATGATGAAGGTGCATATAATCAGGCGGATGCCGGCGGCTTCATTAAACTGAATGCATTACGTCTGCGTATCGCAGCGAAATTAAGAAAATAGGAATTAAAGATGACACAATTTGATCAGGTCAGCGTGGTAAAACAGGCCAATATTTATTTTGATGGTAAATGTGTATCCCATACTGTGTTATTTGCTGATGGCAGCAAAAAAACCATCGGTGTGATTTTTCCAAGCAAGCTGGTATTCAATACTGGCCTGCCGGAAATTATGGAAGTAAACAGTGGCGTTTGCAAAGTCAAACTGGCGGGTGAATCCGAGTGGAAAACCTATCAGGCTGGCGAGCAGTTCAGCGTACCCGGTAATAGCAGTTTCGACATTGAAACTGTAGAAACGCTGGATTATGTATGTAATTTTGTAACGGCAGTTTAAGCATCGAGGCGGTATGAAAAAGCAACTCAAATTAGCTGTCATGGCAGTGTTGATGGTCGTAGCATTCGATAGTCACGCAATGACTACGGATGAGGCCAAAATGGTAACGGATGCTGCTGTCCGTGGCAGCGCGAGTTCGCAAGTGTTGCTGGCAGTAATGTACCGCCATGGCGATGGCGGTTACGCCAAGAATGACCAGCAGGCTGCGTACTGGTTTGAACAGGCTGCTGAGCAGGGCAATCCCTATGCACAGATGGCGTTGGGTGATTTGTACGAGCAGGGCACCGGCGTTACTAAAAACCTCAAGGTGGCTGCCGATTGGCGTGAGAAGTCAGCCAAGCGCGGTAATGTTCAGGCACAGTTAAAATTGGGGCAGATGTATCTGGCTGGTTCCGGGGTAGATAAAAATCTGACTAAGGCCGAGTACTGGCTCAAGCGTGCGGCAATAGAAGGCAACAGCGAAGCGCAGTTTGAGCTGGGCAAGCTCTATCGTACTGAAGACTGGGCGAACCATGATCCGGCTGAAGGCAACAACTGGCTGGCAAAATCTGCAGCGCAGGGCTATGAAGGCGCTGTTGAGTTCGTGCATTTTTTTGAGCATATCGGATTGCAGCTAAAAGAGGATCTGAGTCAGCGTGCTCCGCAGTTGCGTAAGCTGGCAACGGATGGCGATGCCGAAGCGCAGTACCAGATGGCTATGCGCTACGAGCATGGCATAGGCGAAAAAAAGGATTATGCTCAAGCGATGTACTGGTTTAAGCAAGCCGCGAATCAGGGGCATGTGAAGGCGATTAAAAGTCTGATTCACATCTATCAATTAGGTCTGGATGACAATGCTGTCAGCATGGTGCAAGCACAATACTGGCAAAATAAGCTGGATAGCCATTAATTTAACCTGAACCCCATATGAATAACTTGTCCTTATTAGATAATGCTGGAAATGACCTAATCAGCATGCTGTTTTGCACTGCAATCCTTGGTTTGTATCATCTCTATCTTGCTTACAAGGTAAAGAAACGGCCAACTTATACTATTCAGGCTGTGAACCGGATTGCCCGTACAGCATGGGTGGAAACCATCATGGCGGAACGCCGCGATATTCTTGCTGTGCAAACCTTGCGCAATTCCACCATGGCGGCGACGTTTCTGGCGTCAACCGCAGTATTGCTGATTATCGGCGTGCTGACCCTGAGCGGACAAGGAGCCAATCTAAGTAATACATGGCATGCGCTGAATATGGTGGGGGCAACCCATGATTCCATGTGGCTGGCGAAACTGATGCTGCTGCTGAGCGATTTGTTCGTTGCTTTCTTCTGTTTCTCCATGTCGATTCGCATGTTCAATCATGTGGGGTTCATGATTAACGTACCGCTGGCATTGAATCATAAGATGATATCGCCCCGCCACGTTGCGCTGCATTTGAATCGGGCTGGCAAGTTTTACAGTATTGGTATGCGGGCGTATTATTTCTCGGTGCCGATGGTGTTCTGGTTATTCGGGCCCCATTTTATGGTCGCTTCGACTATACTGCTGATTTTCGTATTGTATTTTCTGGATCGCGCGCCTAAAGTCATGGCGGAAGATTACGCAGAATGAGAGGATAAGCTGTGCCTAGTTTCGATATTGTGTCTGAGGTTGATAAGCAGGAAGTCAAGAATGCAGTAGAGCAAGCCAACAAGGAAGTTTCTACCCGGTTTGATTTTAAAGGTTCTGATGCTCGGATTGAGCAGGCAGACTATGTGTTGACTGTGTTTGCCGATGACGAATTCAAACTCGACCAAGTGCAGGAAGTGCTGAATAACAAGCTGATTAAACGCAGTATCGATATAAAATGCCTGGATTTTGGCAAAGTTGAAAAAATAACCGGCAACAAGGTTAAGCGTACAGTTACGGTTAAAACCGGAGTTGAAGTTGAACTGGCTAAAAAGATAGTCAAGGAAATTAAAGACAGCAAGCTTAAAGTTCAGGCCAGCATTCAGGGTGAGACAGTTCGTGTAACTGGCGCCAAGCGTGATTTGTTGCAAGAAACGATCGCCCTGGTGCGTAAGCAGATTCCGGATTTCCCGCTGCAGTATCAGAATTTTCGTGACTAAGTTTGTTGGTCCGTGTGGTACTTTTCTTCCATACCGCATTGGCATCTGGTATGCTTAACATCTGAGTTAAACTGTTAAGCATAAGGACAACGAAATGATTATACGCGACATTCTGACGTTCAAAGTTGGTGAGATTTGTTCAATTTCCCCCACCCATACCGTAGCGGATGCGATTGCGTTAATGGTGCAACAGGATGTCGGTTCGCTGGTCGTGCGTCAGGATGGCGTGATGGTAGGCTTGCTAACCGAGCGCGATGTTTTGCGTGGCCTCAATCAGCATGGCGGTGTTTTTATGACACAGCCTGTGAGTCAAATGATGGTCACTGAGCCGATTATTGGCAATCCTGATGATACCGTTGATTATGTGCGTGGCGTAATGACCGAGAATCGTGTCAGTCATCTGCCAGTGATGGAGGGTGATAATCTGTTGGGTATCATTTCATTTCACGACGTTGCCAGAGCTTGCCTCAATGCGGCCGATTTCGAGAATCGCCTGTTAAAACGTTACATCAAGCACTGGCCTGAGTAATGCCATACTGGATGAGCAGCCCTGCTCATCCAGCTTCAAGCTGCTAGCACCTCGGGTGCCTAGCCTGCAGTCAAACCCCGTAATATATCCTGATACGCCTGCAGACGTGAGTCGCTGATTTTCCCTGCCTGATGCGCAGCCAGAACAGCACAGTTCGGTTCATGCGTGTGTCGGCAGTTATTGTATTTGCAATGGCCGATATAAGGCCGGAATTCCACAAACAACTGGTCGAGTTCATCAGCACGTACGTGATTCAGGCCAAATGCCTGCATGCCGGGCGAGTCGATGAGCC
Source organism: Sulfuriferula thiophila (assembly GCF_003864975.1). Taxonomy (NCBI): domain Bacteria; kingdom Pseudomonadati; phylum Pseudomonadota; class Betaproteobacteria; order Nitrosomonadales; family Sulfuricellaceae; genus Sulfuriferula; species Sulfuriferula thiophila. The sequence continues at coordinate 50,124 of NZ_BHGL01000035.1, read as the reverse complement.
GGCTGGTTTCGTCAAGGCGATACATTTTTGCACTTGTTGTCGTATGCTTGCCAGAATCCAGCGCGGTCGATATTTCACCTGTGACCAGACCTGCATCCGGGATTAATGCATTGATCAGGCTGGATTTCCCCATGCCGGACTGACCGACAAATGCGCTGACTTTCCCGGTCAAGTACGGACGAAATGCTGCTATATCATGGTGTGCAGACACACGCACGACCGGGATGCCTAATGCAATGTAGGCGCTGAGTTGTTGATATGCCAGTTCAGCTATTTCTCCAAGATCCGATTTGTTTAAACAGATGACGGCTTCGATACCGGCCGCTTCAGCCGCAATCAGGCAGCGGTTGACCAGCAGATCGTAATAGCTGGGGACAGGGGAGACGACGATAACGGCGAGATCCACATTGGCGGCTATCAGCTTGCTGCGATGCGCAACAGAACGATGTAGCAGGCTGGTTCTGGGCATAATTGATTCGATTACGCCCTGATCGAGGCTGGTCAGTTTGAATTTGACACGATCGCCGCAGGCAACATCGCTGCGTTTTCCGCGGGTAACGCAATCGTACTCAGTGTCACCTGATTCAACCTTGTAATGACGGCCATAGCTGGCCGTCACGAGACCCTCAAGCAGATTGGTCATGGTTGGAGAGATTTGAGCGTATAGAGCAACTCTAACGCAGCTTTCGGGCTTAAGGTGTCAGGATCGATGCTGTCAAGCAGGTCGATGGCGGGGTGTGGTTCGAGGGCAGGGGTTTTGTCGGTAAATAAGTCAGCTTGCTGGGTACTCAAGGTAGCCGCTTGTTCGAGTTCGATCAGTTTGCGTTTTGCCGACAGGATGATGGCCTGAGGCACGCCAGCCAGAGCAGCGACTTGCAATCCATAACTCTGATTGGCCGGGCCATCCTTGACGCTATGTAAAAATACGATGCGGTCTTTATGTTCAACGGCTTCCACATGTACGTTGACGATTTGCCGCCAGGTGACAGGGAGTTGCGTCAGTTCAAAATAGTGCGTGGCAAACAGAGTGTAGGCGCGAGTTTTTTCAGCTAACTGCCGTGCCACAGCCCAGGCCAGCGCAAGGCCGTCAAAAGTTGATGTGCCGCGCCCGATTTCATCCAGCAGTACCAGGCTTTGTGCACTGGCGTTATGCAGAATGTGCGCAGTTTCGGTCATTTCTACCATGAAGGTGGAGCGCCCGCCAGCCAGATCATCCGAGCTGCCGATGCGGGTAAAAATCTGATCGATTACGCCGATACGAGCCTGTTTCGCAGGAACCCAGCTGCCACAACAGGCCAATAGAGTGATTAATGCCGTCTGGCGCATGTAAGTTGATTTACCACCCATGTTCGGACCCGTAATCAGCAGCATCTGCCGGGTGCGTGTCAGCTCGGTGTCATTCGGAATGAAATTGCCGATACGGTTTTCAACCACAGGATGTCGCCCTGCACTAATGCTGATGACGGCATCGTCGGTGAGTTCAGGCTGGCTAAAATTCAGGGTTTCAGCACGCTCAGCGAGGGCGCAGAGGGTATCGAGCTGGGCCAGTGCTGAAGCCAGCATTTGCAGTTGTGGCACAGCAGGCAATAGCGATACCAGCAACTCATCATAGAGCATCTTCTCGCGTGCGAGTGCACGGTCAGCTGCGGATAAGGCCTTGTCTTCGAAAGCTTTTAATTCCGGCGTGATGTAGCGTTCGGCATTCTTTAGCGTTTGCCGACGACGGTAATCTTCCGGCACATTGTCAGCCTGGGCGCGACCGATTTCTATGTAGAAACCGTGCACCCGGTTGTATTCAACCCGCAGCGTGGCAATGCCGGTACGTTCACGTTCACGCGCTTCCAGTGCAATCAGAAATTCGCCACTGTTAGTCTGTAACCCGCGCAGCTCATCAAGTTCACTATCGTAGCCATCGGCAATGACTCCACCTTCGCGCAGCACGACCGAGGGCTCGGTGCGAACAGCACGGCAGAGCTGCTGGTATAGAGCATCTTGTGGATTGCAAGCGGTAGCCAGTTGTTGAACAAGTGGACTGTCTATGGTGATGAGGTGTTGCTGCAGCGCTGGTAGCCAGCCCAAGGTGTCGCGCAAGCCTGACAGATCACGCGGACGTGCACTTGCCAAGGCGATGCGCCCGCTGATGCGTTCGATATCGACGCAATTCTGCAAGGCTTGCTGAAGTTGAGTGCGGCTGTGGCCATACTCTATTAGCTTGCCGATCGCGAGTTGACGCTGACCTAACAGATTACGGTCACGCAGTGGATGATGCAGCCAGTGCCGCAACCGGCGTGTTCCCATGCTGGTGGCACATGTGTTGAGCAGGGACAGCAGCGTGGGCGCAGCTTCACCGCGCAGGGTTTCGCTGATTTCCAGATTGCGTCGGGTAGCTGCATCCATCAGCACGAACTCACTGTCACGTTCGACAATAATGCCGTTAATGTGCGGCAATTGCCCGCGCTGAGTGGCTTGCGCATATTGCAGTAGTGCGCCTGCTGCGCTGATGGCGACATCCATTTGCGCGCAGCCGAAACTTTGTAAGTCATGTGTGGCGAATTGCTGGCACAGTAATTCGTGCGCGCGTTTCAAGTCGAATTGCCACACGGGCAGTTCATGGGTGATGGGTGAGTCGAGTAGAGCCGGGTATGCTGCGCCTTCTGCGATCAGAATCTCAGCCGGAGCGATGCGTTCCAGTGTCGCCGCTAATTGTTTAGGCTCAATTTCGCTGACGTGAAATTCTCCGCTGGATAAATTTAGCCAGGCCAGCCCCAGCAAGGAGCCCGAAAGGGTGGCGATGGTCAGCAGCAAGCTGTCGCGATGGTCATCCAGCAATGCGGCATCTGTCAGTGTGCCAGGGGTGACGATACGGGCGACACGACGTTCAACTGGTCCCTTGCTGGTAGCCGGGTCACCGACTTGTTCGCAAATCGCTATGGATAAACCCAGTTTGACCAGTTTTGCCAGATATTGCTCAGCGGCATGATAGGGCACGCCTGCCATTTTAATTGGCGTGCCGGCAGTGGCGCCGCGTGTGGTGAGGGTGATGCCGAGCAATTGTGAGGCGCGTACGGCGTCATCAAAAAACAGCTCGTAAAAATCACCCATGCGATAAAACAACAGCTTGTCAGGGTGTTCGGCCTTGATGCGCAGATATTGCTGCATCATGGGTGTGTGGTTTTTTGCCTGGATATCGAGCTCTGGATTTTCGTGTGCCGGTGCTTTGTTTTTTGCAGATTCAGCCATTTTGAGCGGAGTTCGATTTCAGGTATTGGGTAATCCCCGAATTATGCCGCAAATTGCGAGTTTGCGTAAAACTGCTTGGGTAAACAGAAGCAACTGGGACGATGGGGTGATTAATTATGTTCGGTTAAACGGGGCGATTGCATTACATGCTGGCATGGTCTATTGCATCGTCCATGCCAGCATTATGAAGGTTTTGACTTTATTGTGCAGGTGCAGGTGCAGGTGGGTTATGTGTACGCATCCCTTCAATTTTTTTGTTGAGATACAGTACTTTCAGTTAAGTCATTGCAACGTCGGCTCTGATTCGCATCGTTTTTTAACTTCATCATCAATGACGCTGTTTATGGCTGACAGCGTTTCCAGTCAAAATAAGGCCCGGGGTCAGTTTTTCGTCCTGGCGCAATGTCACTGTGTCCGGTAATGGCTGCAATTGGATAGGTTCGTTTGAGTGCTACGGTAAGTTGTTGTAATCGCTGGTATTGGGCGTCAGTAAAAGGGGTGCTGTCGTCGCCTTCCAGTTCGATGCCGATAGAGAAGTCGTTGCAGCGTTCCCAGCCCTGCCAGTTGGATATGCCGGCGTGCCAGGCGCGTTTGGTGCAGGGCACAAACTGAATCAGCTCACCATCACGCCGAATAAAGAAATGCGCTGAAACGCGCAGGTGACTAATTTGCACATAGTAGGGATGAGCATGCGCATCCAGCTTTCCAGTAAACAGCTCAATCACGCCATTACCACCGAACTGTCCTGGCGGTAATGAAATGTTGTGGATCACAATCAGGCGGATGTCATCCGTGCGTGCACGCCAGTCACAATGCGGCGAGGCGATGAAACGTGCGGGAGAGGCTACGCCATTGGCATCTATGTGTATGGTCATGGTTCGTCTTGTGGCGGCAGGTTAAGTAGCGTGCCGATCGCCTGAGATAATTGTTTGGGCGTGGCCTCTGCCTGTAATTGAGCGTGAAATTTGCCATCGACAAATAAAAACAGACTCGGCAAATGAAATACTTCGTACTCGCGCGCCACCGCAGTAGCGAGTTGCACATCTACTACATAGCAGTGTTGCAGCAGCGGGTCGGTAAAATCGCTCAGTAAACGTAACCAGACCCGGCAACTGCCGCAACCGGGTGCGCTGAATAGCACCAGGCTGACTCCGTTGCTATCCGCTAGTCGCGGGTGAAAGTCAAACTCGGTGAGTGGTCTGACTTGCATGGTGGTCTAATTGAGCAAGGCCAGTACGCGTGCGCTGGAGCCCACCTGCAGATTGAGCCAGTCGCTTGCCTGACTGGCGACTTTGCTGCCATAGTCAGGATCGTCCAACAGGGCTTTGATGTGGGTGAACAGTTGTTCATTGTCTATGCCTGCCAATACCACGCCAGCTTCAATTGCTGCGGCAATCAATGGCTGGTCGCGATGTGCTGCACCGACTAATACTGGTTTGCCATGCAATATCGGCGAGAGGATATCCGGTACGTTTCTGGCATCAGCATGCAAGGTGGCACCCGCTACCACGAAATCTACGCAACCATAGAATGCGGCGAGTGGGTGTTCCTGTTCGATGTAATACACGCGTGTTTTGATTGGTACAAACGAGGTTGAAAAGCGCTGATGACGTATGGTTTGCAGACGGTATTTAATGGATTCGCGGTATACCGGTTCGCAGCGCTCCGGGTCGCGTGGCGCCAGCAGCATCAGGCCCATTTTGTGCCGCATTGCCCGGCTGAACAGGGCATAGGCGAGATCTTCCTCATTTTCACCCGTTGCGGCGAAATAGCCTAACCAGCGACCGCTCTCGCGTTGTTCCTTGAAGCGCAGGCACAGTTCGGCATCTGCTGTAATGGGCGGCAAGCTATCCAGACCTGCTAACGGGTCGCCAGTGACGACAGCGCCGGTTAAAGCTAGCCCGGCATGCGAGGTGGTGAGTACCTGGCAGCCGGCTTCTGCAGCGGCGGCATCGTGTGCATTAATCCAGTAGCGTGGACATGCTACAGACTTTACCAGTGGGGCATAGTCGCCAGCCAAGCCGAGTGCAATTAAACGTTGTGGCTGGATTTTTTGCAGCCGTGCAATGGCTGCCGTTGTTTCACCAGGTAAAACGATGTGCGGTAATGCAGGTGTGGTGTTCGGTGTGTCGACTAAGGCAATGGCAATATTGTGGAACTTGGCTTGCAGTGCTTCGATGAATGCGCCTGCCCGTGCCAGGGTGGCGGTATCCGTGATGAGCAAGCTGCTATTTGTTACGCCTGCAGGTAACTTGTTAAAACCCAGAAAATCAAACAAACCCATAATGTGCCTAGCGTGTTTAGTGCGGTTAAAAAAAATACTTAAGGATACCTTAAATGAAGGGGTGAATCCAAATGCTTTGCATTGTCCGTAGTGTTGCAGCGTGGAGAAAAATTTGGCTTGAGTGCTTTCCTGTTGCAGCAGGTTGACGCCGGATAGCGAGTGGTCTACTGTGAAAGTGTTGCATAGCACAATTAAATTTAATCCCATTGTTAGCGAGGAGTTGCCATGTTTTATACCCAGGATCTGGTTGATGAGTTGAATGCACTGTTACGTTATGATCTGGGAACCACCCAGCAAGGGGTTAAGGTACATAGCAATGCGGATCCGGTAGTGATTGCAGCGACTAGTCGTTTGCATGCAAAAGGGCTGGTGACGGATGAGGATGGCGGCTACTTGACTGATCTGGGGCGTGAAGTGGCCGAACATGCGCAGATGGCGTTGACGATATTAACGTCGGTTGTAGATGTCAGGGGTGATCTGCTGCTGATGGCTTAATTTAGTTACGGCGGAAACGAAAAAGGCTTGCATTTCTGCAAGCCTTAATTTTCTGGTGGGTCGGGCGGGGGTCGAACCCGCGACAAACGGATTAAAAGTCCGCTGCTCTACCGGCTGAGCTACCGACCCAGTTGAGAGCCGCAATTATACTGGTTTTCACAAATTCGTCAAGAAAGTAAATTGAAAAAAACGAATCAGAATTTTATGAGGAGAAATTCCGGGTGAAGTTGCGTGCCATCCCTGGAGAGTATGGGGATACTAATTGTGGTGGCGACTTCACGATGGGCACGTCCGTGCACGTCTGCCTGAATGGCATGATCCGGTGTGTGTTTTTGTGCGATAAGGGTCGGGGGCTGGTCGATGATTTCGACAGCAAGGTAGTGATTGTGCCGCCAGGTAAAACTCAGCCCTATCATCTCATGGAGTTGGTCGAGGCTGATTAAGGTGTTCATGGCTGCGACAAGCCTTTGATCCAGCGACTGTACAGGCGGTCTGCTACGCGATTCAGTTTACCCAGTTTAACGCTCATGTCTACTTGCATATCCGCTGGCTTTTGCACGGCAGGGCTGGCAATGGCAGCCTGGATTTCATCTGCACCGTGCTCGCACCAACTGATGACCATATCTGCGGTCATTTCAACGTGGCATTGCATTGCCAGATGTTTGCCGACCACGTAGGCCTGATTGTCGCAGTACTGGCTTTTAAGGATGTGTGTGGCGCCTTCAGGCAGTGCGAAGGTTTCGCCGTGCCAGTGGAAGCTGGTGAATTGACTGAGGCCATCCAGCCAGGCACGGGCGCTGTCATTGTCACTGGCGTATACCTCGCCCCAGCCGATTTCTTTCACCGGGTTGAGGCTGATGGTCGCGCCCAGCGCTTTGGAGATGAGCTGACCGCCCAGGCAGTGTCCGAGCACCGGAATATCTGCGGCGATAGCGTTGCGTATCAATGCCAGCGATTGTGCTATCCACGGCAGCGGATCATTCACGCTCATGTTGCCACCCATGAATACCAGTCCGGAAAACGCTGTCGGATCTGCAGGGATGGGCTCGTTTTCATCTATTTTGACCAGCAGCCAGGGAATCTGGTGTTGGTCGAGAAAGTCGGCAAAATAACCCGGGCCTTCAATGGGAATATGGCGAAAAATGGCGACTGGCTTCATGGCGTTTACGCTTGATCTCGGTCAGCTTGCGAGTTTGTCACGTTCAATCAGGGCATAGGCAGAGTGATTGTGGATGGATTCGAAGTTTTCGCTTTCCACCACATAACTGTCTATGCGCGTCTCTCTGTCCAGCGCAGCAGCAACGTCACGTACCATGTCTTCGACAAATTTCGGATTGTCGTAGGCGCGTTCAGTGACAAATTTCTCATCCGGGCGCTTCAGCAAGCCGTATAGCTCGCAGGATGCCTGTTTTTCAGCAACAGCAACGATATCCTCGATCCACATGAAATCGTTGGTACGTGCGCTGATGGTGACGTGTGAGCGCTGGTTATGAGCACCGTAGTCGGAGATTTTCTTGGAGCACGGGCACAGGCTGGTGACCGGCACCACGACTTTGGTGGTGTGTACGTACTTGCCGTTTTCGATCGCGCCAATGAGCGTGACGTCGTAATCCATCAGGCTCTGCACGCCGGAAATTGGGGCGGTTTTGTTGATGAAATAAGGGAAACTCATTTCAATATAGCCGGAGTCCGCTTCCAGGCGTTGCACCATTTGCCGCAAAATGGACTCGAAGTTTTCAATGGAAATCTCGCGTTCGTTGGTGTTGAGTATCTCCACGAAGCGCGACATGTGTGTGCCTTTGAAATTGTGTGGCAAGAACACATACATGTTGAAACTGGCAATCGTGTGCTGGATGCCGCTGCTTTTATCGGCCACTTTGACCGGGTGGCGAATCGATTTGATGCCTACCTTATTGATAGCAATCTGGCGGGTATCCGCATAGTTTTGCACATCCGGCATCGGTGTGGTGATGTCACAACAGTCGTTCATGATGGGTCCTGTTAAGAAGCTAAATATGTGTTCAGTATAACGCGCGCTAATACCTGAGTAAACTACTCGGATAAAGCGCGGTTGACGTTGGTGATGATACCAACTGCATCCAGGCCGCACTCATGCAGCATTTGAGCATGGTCGCCGTGGTCAATATAGTGGTCAGGCAAGCCCAGCTGGATAACGCGAGTGGTTAAGCCTAGCGCATGCAGACATTCGCTTACTGCACTGCCTGCGCCACCCATGATCGCATTTTCTTCCAGCGTGACGATCAGGTCATGGCTGCTTGCTAACTGTTGGATCAGCGTTTGATCAATTGGTTTCACAAAACGCATGTCGGCCACGGTAGCATCAATCTGTTCTGCAGCAGCCAGCGCCGGTGTGACCAGGCTGCCGAACGCCAGCAAAGCGACACGTTGCCCTTGTCGACGCACGATGCCTTTACCTACAGGGAGTGCCTGCATGGCGGCGCTGACAGGTGTGCCTGATCCGGTGCCGCGCGGGTAGCGTACAGCGCTGGGGTGGTCGAGTTGCATGGCGGTATACAGCATTTGCCGGCATTCGTTTTCGTCGGAAGGTGCCATCACCGTCATGTTGGGTATGCAACGCAAATAACTCAGGTCAAAACTTCCAGCGTGAGTAGGGCCATCGGCACCGACCAGGCCGGCACGGTCTATGGCGAATACTACCGGCAGGTTTTGCAGTGCAATGTCGTGGATGAGCTGGTCGTAAGCGCGTTGTAAAAAGGTCGAGTAGATGGCGACTACCGGTTTGTAGCCATCGGCCGCCAGACCGGCAGCAAAGGTCAGCGCATGCTGCTCGGCAATGCCGACATCAAAATAGCGTTTGGGATACAGTTCGGAAAAACGTACCAGGCCTGAGCCTTCGCGCATGGCAGGGGTGATGCCAACCAGACGCGGTTCGATCGCCGCCATGTCGCACAGCCAGTCGCTGAATATTTGCGTGTAGGTGGGTTTGGCACTGGCTTTTTCGAGTACGCCTAACTCAGGATTAAAAGCACCTACGCCATGATACAGGCAGGAGTTTTCCTCGGCCGGCAGATAGCCTTTGCCTTTTTTGGTGACTACGTGCAGGAATTGCGGGCCGGGTAAGCGGCGGATGTTACTCAGTGTATCGACCAGTACATTCAGGTCATGGCCGTCGATCGGGCCGATGTAATTAAAGCCGAATTCTTCAAACAAGGTGCTGGGCGTGACAAAACCTTTGACGTGTTCTTCTGCGCGTTTGGCCAGTTCCAGCATGGGCGGCACATGTGCCAGCACTTTTTCACTGGCGCGGCGTGCCGCTGCATAAAATTTGCCGGACATGAGTCGGGCCAGGTAGTTATTGAGCGCGCCGACATTGGGTGAAATCGACATGTCGTTGTCGTTGAGAATGACCAGCAGGTTGGCATCCATGTCGCCGGCATTGTTCAAAGCTTCGAAGGCCATGCCTGCTGTCATCGCGCCATCACCGATGATGGCAACCGCGCGACGCTCCAGACCGTCCAGTTGGGCGGCGACGGCCATACCCAGTGCGGCAGAAATCGAGGTGCTGGAATGTCCCGTGCCGAAGGTATCAAATTCACTTTCGTCGCGTTTAGGGAAGCCGGCAATGCCGTCTGCTTTGCGCAGGCCGGCCATCGCCTCACGCCGGCCGGTCAGGATTTTGTGCGGATAGCTCTGATGGCCTACATCCCATACCAGGCGGTCATCTGGCGTATTAAATACATAGTGTAAGGCGATGGTCAGCTCGACTGCGCCAAAATTGGAGGCAAAATGGCCTCCAGTCCGGGCAATGCTGTCGAGCATGAAATCACGTAATTCCTGCGCGACAGCAGGAAGTTCATCACGCGGCAGTTCGCGCAAGTCGAGCGGGCTGTTAATGCGGCCTAGCAAAGGGAAAGTCTGACTCAAAATGATCTCTGTACGATAAAGTCTGCGAGCTCGCGCAAGCGTTGGCTATGGTCAAAGCCATTTAATGCATCGAGTGCGTCACGATGCAGTTCCTGGGCGAATGTTTTCGCAGCTGCGATGCCCATGAGGCTAACATAAGTCGGCTTATTCTGCTCAGCGTCTTTACCCGCCGTTTTGCCCAGTGTGGCGGTGGGTGCTTCAGCATCCAGGATGTCATCGACTACCTGGAATGCCAGCCCGACACATTTTGCATAGTGATCCAGTTTGGCAAACTGTTCTTCGGATAGCGGCTTGCCGCAATAAGCACCCAGTAACACCGCAGCGCGAATCAATGCGCCAGTTTTGTGGATGTGCATGAATTCAAGTTCAGGCAGGCTCAGGGCAACGCCTACGCTGGCCAGGTCTATCGCTTGCCCGCCGGCCATGCCGCGCGAGCCGGAGGCATGAGCCAGCAGTTTGATCATTGCCAGTTGTTGTGTGGGCGTGTCGCTCAATGTGGTCGTGGCCAGTAATTCGAATGCCAGACTCTGCAGGCTGTCGCCCACCAGTAATGCGGTGGCTTCGCCGAATTCGACATGGCAGGTAGGTTTGCCGCGCCGTAATACATCGTCATCCATGCACGGCATATCGTCATGCACCAGTGAATAGGCATGAATCAGTTCTACGGCGCAGGCGACGATTTCCACGCGCGCAGGATCCGCCTGGCAGGCTTCTCCCGCGGCAAAAGCCAGTAATGGGCGCACCCGTTTGCCACCGCCTAGCACAGAGTAACGCATGGCCTGATGCAGTGTTTGTGGTGCCGTAGTGGTGTTGGGCAGGTGCTGCTCCAGCGCACTCTCAGTGCGAGTCTGTAAGGCAGTCGACCAGCTTAAAAAATCAATTGTCATCTTGCGTGCTCGGGTTGGTGAAGGCGGATAAAGTGCCGTTTTCGAGTATCTGTACCTGTTGCTGGGCATCGGCTAATGCTGTCTGGCAGAATTTTAATAATTCCGCACCGCGCTGGTAGGCGCTGAGTGACTGTTCCAGGGAAAGTTGACCTGATTCCATCTCGGCAACTATGCGCTCCAGCTCGGTCATGGCTGCTTCAAAACTGAGCGGTGGGGGTGGGGTGCGACGCGTCATTGCATTAATTTGATTAACAAAGTGATAAATCTTACCGAATAATTGCACTTAACGCTATTATTAGCGATAATCTCGCCCTTTGTTTTCGATTGGCTTTATTCTTCTCTATAGGGGGTTAAGCGGCTGTTGTGCCGTCTTAATATATTTTTTGCTTTGGTCACTTCGCTTGGGGTGTACTTGAATTATGTCTGATTTGGCTGTTGCGTCACAATTGACGCACACTACTCCGCAGTTACCCATCAGTTGGTATTTCGATCCCGCTATTTATGCGCTGGAATTGCAGCATCTGTTTGCAAACGGCCCGGGCTATATTGGTCATCAGTTGATGACGCCGAATGTCGGTGACTATCATGTGCTGGATACCGTTAATCAGGCGGCTATGCTGGTGCGTAATGCTCATGGCGTGGAAATGCTGTCCAATGTTTGCCGTCATCGCCAGGCGCTGATGTATGACGGGCGTGGCAATACCCGTAATATTGTGTGTCCGCTGCATCGCTGGACTTACGATATGGAAGGCAAGCTGCTCGGAGCGCCGCATTTTCCCGGCAATCCTTGTCTGAATCTGGGTAAAACCCCATTGCAAAACTGGAACGGGCTGCTGTTTAACGGCAACCGCGATGTCGCAGCCGATCTGGCGCGCTTGGGCGTAACGCAGGCGCTGGATTTTGACGGTTACATGCTCGACCGGGTCATGGTCGAAGAGTACGATTTTAACTGGAAGACGTTTATTGAAGTCTATCTGGAGGATTACCATGTCGGGCCGTTTCATCCCGGCCTGGGTAATTTCGTCACCTGTGATGATCTGAAATGGGAATACGGTGACTGGTATAGCGTACAGACTGTCGGTGTAGCACGCGGGTTGAGCAAATCCGGTAGCGCCGTGTACCAGAAATGGCAGGAGCAGGTGCTGCAATACCGCAATGGCGCAGTGCCGGAGCAGGGTGCTATCTGGTTGACTTACTACCCGAATATCATGGTCGAGTGGTATCCGCACGTGCTGGTGATCAGCAGCATTATTCCTACCGGCGTCGAATCGTGCCGCAACGTGGTGGAGTTCTATTATCCGGAGGATATTGCGCTGTTCGAACGCGAATTTGTCGAAGCCGAGCAGGCTGCCTATGCCGAAACGGCAGTCGAGGACGATGAAATCTGCCGGCGCATGCATGCCGGGCGTCGTGCACTGTATCAGCAAGGGCGTGAAGAGGCGGGGCCTTATCAGTCACCGATGGAAGATGGCATGGTGCATTTTCACGAATTCATCCGCCGTCAGCTTGCACCGCATCTGCCGCAACCCTGATCTGTGACTGTCAGCATGCTAACCCGATTCCAGAATGCGCAAGTGCGCGATCTGGTGTGGGTGATGGCGGCGCCGGGCTTGCTGGAAAATGCAGACTGGGTGATTTCCGATGACGAATGCCAGCAGCTGCTGAACCAGGCCATGCCACAACTGCAGGCACTGGATAGCCAGCCGGATGCCTTGCACGCGTGGATTGCTGCGCGTAATCCGCAACGTCTGGGGCCTTATTTCGAAGTGCTGCTCGGTTACTGGATTACCCATTTGATCGATGCAAGCTGGTTTGCCGCTAATCAGATAGTCAAAGCCGAGCGTATCGTTACCGGCGAATATGACATGCTCTGGCGTGATGCCGGGGGGCAAATCAATCATTGGGAAGCGGCGGTTAAATTCTATTTGCAGATTGATCAGACGGCGGGATTGGCCGGTTATGTCGGTACGATGACCCGCGATCGACTGGACCTGAAAACCGCTCGGCTACGCGACAAACAATTACAGTTATCCACAACACCGGCAGGTGCCGCTGCTCTGGACAACATATTGCCAGTGGAGAATCAAAGCCATCCGGTACGGGCGCGCGCATTGCTCAAGGGGTGGTTATTCTATCCGCGCAATGTGCCGCACCCTCTTACGGATGGGCTGTCGCCCATTCATCTGTCGGGTTGGTGGGCACGTTGGGCTGCCCATGATTTTAGTCTGCCCGCCAATTTGCATTGGCGCGTGCTGGATCGCCTGGCCTGGCTGTCACCGGTCATTGCCGCTGATACAGTCAATTTGCTGACGGAGGCGGAATTTATGGGTAGTCTGTCTACTCATTTTGCAGCGGAAGGTGCGCCGTTGCTGGTAGTCGGGCTGAGTCAGAATTCGCATGGCTGGCAAGAAATGACGCGGGGTTTTATCGTCCCGTTGATGTGGGGCGCAGGACATAGTTCAACCTGATTTTATTGTATACGCACCGTCATTTTTGCTTAATAATGTACGAACTGGGGCAATCTGATCGTATATTCTAAACATGCTATATGCACACAGTCCAAAGACGTCGCTTTAGGCGCATAACAGTCATACAGACCGCCACTTTATTGAGCCAGCATACCGGCTCGATAGCAGGAGAGATCCGTGATTTCTCTTCGAGTGGCGTGTTGTTTACGTTCGCAAAATCGGCCAGTGTAGCGGCCCTGCAAAATCAGCTGGTCACCATTGAGTTTCGACCGAATTTACCGGATTCCAAACGTTATCGAATTGTCGGCCGGGTCGTGCGGGTGTCCGATTTGTCCATCGGAGTTGCGGTAGAGAATTTTCCGGAAAATGCCTATCGGGATCTGGTGCTGCTGACGAGCCAGCCGAAACAGCAAACGCCTGCTATTGCGTCATCTCAATATAGTGCCGTGCAAATTGCCGACGCATTGGCACAGTGCCATAACCAGTTTAAGTCTTTTATCGCGCAGGTCATTGCCCATTTTTATAACAATCTGGGAGCGAAGCTGGCCTTTTCTGCGGATCAGTCGAGCAGTCTGGAAGATCGGTGGCTGTTACATAATGCGTATCCGCTCGTAGCAGCACAGCGCAACAGGATAGAGCAGACTTATCTGGGTGACGAGTATCTGACGCGTGACATGCAGGATGCCTCCGCTGAAGTAACAGAGAGCCAGGGCTTGTCATTGGTGGATGTGGATGAGTTTGATGACTGGGTAGCTGTATCGCAATTAGTCTACAAACTGAATCTGGATTACGCATTTGAAATCGGCAAATTTGAGACGGCCTATGCGGCCTTGACAGGGACAGCGTTGAGTACAAACGCCAATCCGTTTGGTCCACATTATATTTTTCAGACCCTGCGCGAGATGCTGGTGAGTGATGTCTTTAAAAGTCAACTTAAAACGTTGCTCTATAAAACCTGGTATGAAGCCGTGGTGGCATATATCGCTACGTTTTATGGGGGTCTCAACCAGACGCTGGCATTTGTGCATCCACCCAAGGCTATGCCAGCGCCAGCATTGCCGGTAACCAAGCGTACGCCGGGCTTCGGTAATGTCACGCAGGAGCCTGCGCATGAAATGGCTGATTCTGGTCACTCCACCGCGGTCTCGCTGGATGATTACTTGCAAAGCCTGAGCATGGCTGCGCAGAGCGCATGGTCTGCCATGCAGCAACCTGCTAGTGCTTTCCCGCAGGATTATTTACCACAAAACGCGGGGGTGGCTGCGCCAGGCCACCCAGCCTCTCAGGACTATGGTCTGAATTATCTGCTTGAGCAGTTGCATCAGCTGCACAATAGCCCCGGCTCGGATCAGGATTATCTTGCCATCGGTAACCTGCTGCGCGATCTGCCTGCCGTACATCCGCAATCGGCTGGCCTGTCGAGTAGCGTTATTCCGGCCATGCACCAGCTATTGGACACCGCTAACGGTAAGCCCTCTGTTGATTCAGAAGGGCTGGCAGGCGGCAGTCAGGCTGGAGCGATAGATCTGATCACGCAGGTTGATGATTTAAGCCAGATACTGAATGTGCTGAACGTCATCCAGCAGCAGCGTGCCACACAAGGTCATCACGTGGACGAAACGCCGATCAAGCGTCAGTTGATCGATGCCTTGCCGCAATTTGAAAATGCATCCATGCAGGACCGGCTATTCCAATCCATTCATCTGTTTGATGAAATGTTGAGTACGCCGTTGTCGGATGATGCGCTGAATTCAGATATTCGCAGTTTACTGAAGAAAATAGAACTGACCTTGCTCAAACTGGCGTTAATGGATACGAATTTTCTCAAATCCAGTGACCATCCCGCGCAACAGACAGTGAACCTGCTGGAACGGTTTTATGTCGCTGCCGACGATATGGGTAAGCTATTCGACCCGCAACTGCAGCGTTTGCTGAACTCGCTTGCCAATCAGATTGTTGATCAGTTTGAAAGCAAGCCCGGCGTATTTGAAGAGGTGAACAAGGTCCTCGGCAATCTGTTGATGCCGATAGAAGAAACCCGGCAAAACAAAGTTGAACAGATACAAATGGCCTGTGCGCAAAGAGAAAAATTTGCAGCGGCGGAGCAGGCGTTTATTGCAGATGAGCACCTAACTCTGGACGATGGGGATGTCTCGGGTATCAACTTGTTAAGGCAGGGCAATTGGTTGTCGGTGATGGTGAACGATGTGCTGGTGCCCTATCAGCTGGTGTGGTTGAACCAATCCGCCAGCCAGTTTGTACTCACCAGTCGTTCGGCGACGACCATACGCGAATTCTCGCGGCCGGCACTTATGCAGGACTTGGCTGATGGTCATGTTATGCGTTTGCCTGAATACGATACCCCTTTCATGGAACGGTCGGCGCATAAAATCATGCTCAATACCTATGAGCGGGTATATCAGCAGGCCATGCACGACCCTGTGAGCGGCTTGCTGAATCGCAAGGGCATGATTACCCAGCTGGAGAGCGTTTTTGCCAATGATGATTTGCAAAAGCGGCGTGGGGTTCTATGCATGATGATGTTCGATCAGCTTAATCTGCTCTATCACAATTGTGAGTCAGCAGAGGCGGAAGCTTCGCTGATGTCACTGATAGGCGTCATTGCCAATGAGGTCAAACCAACGGATGTATTCTCGCGGCTGGGTGAAAACACCTTTGCGATTTTGCTGCATGATGGTGAGGTGGCCGATGCACTGGCCAGCATGCAAACAGTGGTTACCGCGCTGGGGCAACAACGCATCCGTTGTCAGGGCAAGCAGTTTGCAGTTGCAGTGAATGTGGGTATTACCCAGATTAATGAGGAAATTGATACTGTTTCCAAACTGTTGAAAAGTGTCGGTTCGGCCTGTGTTGCGGCAAAATCCAAAGGTGCTAACTCGGTGCAGGTTTATGCCGCAGACAGCGCCCAAATCAAACATGAACAATCCCTGTTTGAATGGGCCGGGGCGATAGACCGGGTATTGCAGGACGAACTGCTGTTCTTGCGTTGCCAGCGTATTCAGCCTGTCGATTCGAGTAACGGCCATCTGCCGCATTATGAAATCCTGTTGGGTATTGATAAACAGCTCGCCACTAATCCGCAGGAGTTTGTGCTGGCTGCCGAGAAATGGAACCGTTCGGCCGATATTGATTTATGGGTGTTGCAGCACAGCTTCGGCTGGTTGCGTGCGCAGGGGGATAAACTCGCTACAATCAGCGGGATTTCCATCAATCTTTCCGGTCATTCGCTGGCTAACGAAAAAATACTGGACTATATCGTGCAGGCGCTGCAGGCTGGTAAAGTCCCTGCAGACAAGATTATTTTCGAGATTACCGAAACGGCGGTCATGAGCCGGCTGGACACGGCGCAGCGCTTTATTGAAACCATACGTGCCTTTGGCTGTCGCTTTTCACTCGACGATTTTGGCAGTGGTTACTCCTCGTTTGCCTACTTGAAGAATCTCAATGTGGACTATTTGAAAATTGACGGTGTGTTTATTCGTGATCTGGCGAAGTCGCCCACTGATTTTGCAATGGTGAAGTCCATGCATCAGGTAGGCCATGCGCTGGGGCTGAAAACGATCGCAGAGTATGTGGAAAATCAGGCCATTATGGATGTGCTGGGAGAGATCGGCGTGGATTACGCGCAGGGCTACGGCATAGAAATATCCAGACCACTCAGTACGCTGGCGTTGTAACGTATACAGGTATCAGCAGATGTTCAATCGAATTATAAAGTTATTGAAGGGTAAAACGGCCTCATCCGCCCCAACTGAACCTGACGTGTCGGCCACTGGCGCAGAAAGTCCGGAATTTTCGCAACTCAATGCGATAGCGCCAGTCAGTGCTAATGGGGCCAACACGCTGGCATCAGCAGAAAATGGCGGGGACTTTATCAGCGCAAACACTATTCCGCCATCCGTGGTGTGCCGTGAGGCTGTGTTAAATCAGACGCAAAAAGTTGCCGGGTATTTTTTTACCCTCAGTCGTAACATTAACGAACGTGTGCGTGCATCATCGGCTATCGTGCAGCGCTTGTATGATGAAGTGCTGCTCAGAAATATTCTGAACATGGATATCCAGCGCTTGCTTGGTCACCGTCTGGCTTTTATTCCGGTGCTGCCATCATCCCTGGAGCATCCCTTGCTGCAACAGTTACCCCGGCAAGGCACGGTGCTTGTGGTTAACTCTCTGGAGCAATTGCTGAATGATAGCGAGGTGATGCTGGCCCGGCTTACTGCGCTGAAAAACGCCGGCTTTCGCATCGGGTTGCAAGGCAGTATCGACCTGCCAGGCATGCAGGCGTTCATGGAATTGGCGGAATTCATTTTTATCGATATAGGTAGCAGCGACTTGCCGACGATAACTACACGCATCGCTAACATCAATAAACAAGTGTTCGACAAACCGCTGGTAGCAACCAATATCAGAACGCTGGATGAATTTCATGTCTGTGCGAGATTGCCATTTGTTTACTTTCAGGGACAGTTCGTCACCAGTCGGGAAGCCTGGACTACACCACGGATGGATGCGGGGCGGATCAAGATACTGGATCTGTTAAACCGTATTCGCCAGGATGCTGAAAACGCCGAGCTGGTTCAGCTATTCAAGCAGGACCCGGCCTTGTCATTCAAAATACTGCGTTATCTTAATAGTGCCGGTTCCGGTCTGACCACCAAGGTCAACAGCATTGATCAGGCATTGCTGATCCTGGGCAGGCAGAATTTGTACCGCTGGCTCACGCTGTTGCTGTTTACCAGTGGTGCCGGAGATGAGCTGGATTGGGCGCTGATGGAAAATGCGCTGGTGCGCGCCCGTCTGGCGGAATTATGTGCCAGCGATAGCCTGCCCGCCAATGAGCGTGACGAGTTGTTTGTAACCGGGATTTTTTCGTTGCTGGACATCCTGTTGCATATGACCATGCAGCGAGTTCTGCAGCAGATCAGCCTGCCTGCGCTGGCAGAAGAAGCGTTGTTGCATCAGACTGGCAAATACGCGCCATATCTGCAATTGGCTATTGCCTGCGAAGCGTTTGATCACGAGCGCATTACGGCACTGTCTGCGCAGATCGGACTGGATATGGCGCAGGTCAATGTGTATCACGCCGATGCCCTGATCTGGGCTGAGCAGCTAAACGAGTAACTCGCTATCCTGCGGTTATGGCGCAGGGTTCATATAGCGCAGATGGATAGACTCGATTTCCGCCATGATGTCGTCGCTCAGCGGTTTCTCCCAGGCCGACAGATTTTCTTCCAGTTGCGCCATGCTGGTCGCACCGATGATGGTGCTGGTGACGAACCAGCGCCGATAAACGAATGATAATGCCAGTTGGGCCGGTGTTATGTTGTGTTTGCGTGCCAGCTCGGCATAAGCCATCACCGCCGGCAGGACATTCGGTTTGTCATAACGCTGGGCAAAGCCGGGAAAGTCATTCACGCGTCCCTGTGCTGTGGGGTTGGTGAGGTATTTCGCAGACAGATAGCCGAAAGCAAGCGGCGAATACGGTAGCAGGCTTATCTGTTCGCGATAACCGATTTCAGTCATGCCGAATTCATAGCCGCGATTAATCAGGCTGTAACTGTTTTGTATGGATGCTATGCGCGGCAGATCATACTCCTTGGCGAGACGAACGAATTCCATCACCCCCCAAGGTTGCTCGTTGGATACGCCGATATGGCGTATCTTACCTTCCTGTACCAATTCAGCCAGCGCTTCCAGTTGTTCAAGAATGGGAACACGCTCTTTTTCCAGAGACGGGTCGAATTGATACTGGCCGAATATCGGCGTATTGCGTTCCGGCCAGTGTAATTGATACAGGTCGATATAATCGGTTTGCAGGCGTTTGAGCGAGCCTTCTATGGCTGCGCGGATATTGCTGCGGTCCAGCGATGTGGGGCCACCGCGTATCCACTCGATACCGCGGCGCGGCCCTGCTACTTTGGTGGCGAGGATGACTTTGTCGCGCGACTGGTGTTTGAGCCAGTTGCCGACGATGGTCTCGGTACGTGTGTAAGTCTCGGCGTGAGGTGGCACCGGATACATTTCTGCGGTGTCGATAAAATTGATGCCTTGTGCGCTGGCATGATCGAGCTGGTTATGCGCTTCGGCTTCGGTGTTTTGCTGGCCGTAGGTCATGGTTCCCAGACAGATGGCTGAGACTTTCAGATCGCTGGTGCCGAGGTGATGGTAATCCATGCTGAATATCCTGTGCGGTAGGCTAATGATTTATTCTATCACCTGCCGGTTGCGCCTGGCTTTGAAGATTCAGCGATATGCAACAGCGCTGAACTTCAGTGCAGAAATTCAGCGCTTACTGCGATTAAGTTACAGTTTTCAGGCCTGAGTGCTGATGCTGGTAGTCGCAACGCCCTGGCTTGCGGTCTGTGACAGTGCCTGCAAGTAATCGTTAATTGATGCATAGCTATTACCCGACAGGCTTTGGGCAGACTGGGAGATGTCAGCACCGGACTGGTATGACTGATAGATGCTTTGCAGCGAAGACAGCGCCTGTTGCCGGTTTTGGGTAGCTTCCGGACTGGATGCTGTCGCCAGCAAGCTGGCCGCGGTGGATGTTGCTTGCGCGATAGCTGCCGAGAATTTCCCGTTGCCGCCAGACTGGACACACGCCTGGGCATCCGCCATACGGGATTGCATTAACGCTTTGGCGTTACTTGCAAAAGCGCCTGTTCCTATTTGCCCCACATTACATGACATTTTGAGCTCCTTGGGATTGATAAAGTTGAAATACGGAATAAGCCGATTTTCAATATAGAACAATCTTTTATGAATCAAAATGTTGAACAGAATGGTAAAGCCGTGTCATTTCAAAGTATGGGTTTGCAATTTTAACAAGCGGTATGCCGCTGGGTTATTGAACGGCTTCTACTCTGCAGTACATTGCCCAGGTGAGTCGTCCCAGTAGCAGAAATCCTATCATCCCCACTGCCAGATAAATCGGCGAGAATGACAGCATGGGGGAAACGATGCCGGCGACCAGGGCATTGAGCATGGTTTGCACAAAACCCTGCATCGATGACACCAGGCCGCGATGCTGCGGGAACAGGTCGAGTGCGAGCAGGGTGATGCTGGGCATGGCCAGCGCCATACCCGTGCCGTACAAGGCGATAGGCAACACCGCCCAGGGCCAGCTCGGCGTGAAGAAACTGTTATAGCCAAGATTGATGGCCGCGGCGCTGAGCAACAGCACATAGGCATACTTGACTGTCTGCTGTGGGCTAATCCGGCCAGCGACACGTCCGGACAGATATGCGCCTATCATCACACCCGTGATGGTGGGGATGAACAGCCAGGCAAATTGATCTTCGTGCAAATGCAAGGTCTGCAGCACGAACACCGGTGCTGACGCGATATAGAGGAAGAATCCGGCAAAGTGCAGCGCAATCGTACCCGCCAGCACCAGAAAATGCGGATGGCTGGCAACCTGGTGATAGTTACGCACCAAAGGTTTGAATGAAAACGGATTGCGCCCGGCCAGCGGATGGGTTTCCGGCAGGTAACGCCAGCTCAGCGCCAGCAGGAGCAGGCCCAGTATGGCCATGAATACAAATACGGAATGCCAGCCGAACATCAGGTGCAGCCAGCCGCCAATAATCGGCGCGATAGCGGGGGAGATTGCGAACATCATGGTGATCTGCGACATCAGGCGCTGCGCTTCCGCGCCGGCATACAGGTCGCGGATAATCGCCCTCCCTACGATCAGACCGGCACCGGCAGACAGGCCCTGTGCACCGCGCAGCACAATGAGCGTGTTAATGTCATTGGCAAAGACGCAGGCGATAGACGTCAGTACGAATGCTACCAGCGAGCCCAGAATAATCGGGCGCCGCCCGAATGAATCCGAAAATGAGCCATGGAACAGCATCATGATCGCAAAGCAGAACAAATACACGCTCAACGTCTGCTGCACCTGCAAGGGCGACGCATGCAGGCTGGCCTGTATTGCAGGAAACGACGGCATGTAGGTGTCGATGGAAAACGGCCCTAATGTCGAAAGGCCTGCCAGAAGCATGGCGAGTGTAGTGCGGTGATGTTTGCGATGGGGCATAGAAGACGTATGTCGATTGCAGGACTGACTGGTGCTGCTTTATACCACACCCGCATGCGGCTGAATATCTTCGTATAAGTCGACCTGATGCTGTTGCAGACATTGACTATAATGAATTGGGTAATAGCGCAATTTTGCATGCGCTGAAACCATAATTGATGGATAGGAGGCGACATGAATCATTTATCGCAGACACAGCAAGCGCAGTTGGTTCAGGTCATGAATCAGCGTTATCAGGCATTGCTCGAACAAGTGCGTGATGAGCTGGAGAACTCGGGGCAGCAGTACATTGAACTGGTGGGCAATGTACCCACGGACAGTGGCGATGCCTTCATGGGCGATGTGTTGGCAGATTTGAATGTGGCGATGATAGATCGGCAAATTCATGAACTGCGCGATATCGAGGCAGCCCGGCTGCGTATTCAGAATAAGGTGTTTGGGGTGTGTTTGGATTGCGGTGACCCCATTGCATTTGAGCGCTTGATGGCCTATCCCACCGCCAAGCGCTGCATGCGCTGTCAGCAGCAGCATGAAAAAGCCTATGCCAGTGAAAATACACCTACGCTCTGAAGGGAGCAGATGAAAGGGGAATTATGCCTGACCATAACACAGAGATAGCTGCAATCTTTGACGAGATTGCGGATCTGCTGGAAATACAGGACGCTAAGGTTGTTCAATCACTGTGCACGGAATGATCAGGCTTGCGAGATGCCAGTCTGAGTAATGGCAGCAGTTTTAAGCCGTAGGAAAGCAGCACCGGGTAGTTACGCCAGCTCATTTGGGCAAAATGAAACAGCCCTTTGCGACGCCACACCAGCAGCAGAGTGACGCTGCCTATCACCCATCCCGGATGGGCGCGAATATAGCGTACCGCTTTCAAGCCGAGATCTGCTGCTGCCAGTGGCTTTTGCCACTGCCGTGAGCGCGCAGCCAGTTCCATGCGCTGATCATCTATTTTTGCCAGTAGCGCCTGGCGGCGGTTGGTAATGTCTGTCAGGTGGCGTTTCATGAGCGGGATGACAACTGTTCGCGGTCTTTGTTTAATTCGGCCAGGCTGGCAGCAAACAGTTTCGGCCTCTCCCGGCACAAAGTACGGAAAGTATTCAGTGACAGCAATCCGCCAACCATAAATACAATAGCAAGTCCGCCGATTGCCATTAGACGGTGGCTGTCCCAGAACAGCACCACCACAAACAGGGTCGCCAGCAGAATTGCCAGACCGAAGAAAAATAAGGTAATCACGCCAACCACCAGTATGCGTGAGATGCGAAAGCGTTCTTCTTCCAGTTCGTTAGATAATAGCTCAAGCCGGGTCTGACCGATGGACACTAACGTGTGCACCAGTCGTTTCAGCGATTCCATGAGTCCGGAAGCAGCTTCGGCCATTGATTAGCGTCGTGCGATCAGCATGCCGATGATAACCCCCACGCAGGTGCCAATCCCAACGGCCTTCCATGGGTTTTCGTGCACGTATTCATTGGTGACTCTGGCTGCTTGGCGGGTACGCTCTACCAGTGCTGCTTCAGCTGTGGCCAGGCGTTCTTTGGCGGTGTACAGGCTTTCCTTGATGCGTGCCCGGGCAGAAGCAACCCCTTCGCCACTCTGGCTGGCTGTGGCGTGTAACAAGGCTTCTGCATCTGTTACGACAGCGCGCAAGTCTTCCATGAGCTGTTCTTTTGGTGTGGCATTATCTGCGTCTTCGGTAGCGCTTATGTCAGCATACATTTCTAACTCCTTGGTAATTTATGGATACAGTTTAAGCATAGTCAGATTTTCCCGAGTATCAAGGTGATTTTGTCGGGTGTGCTAATGTGATCTCGTGACGATTTTTTGGCCGGGCTGGCCACGCGTTTGCCAAACACCATTGAGGAAGTGGCAAACGGTGTCGAACAGATCAATTCAGCTAATCAACAATAATGATGGGCTTTGCTGATTACTCGCCTTTTTCCCGTACTGGTTCACTCGGTGAAGGTTCGCGATCCCAGTGCAACACTACGCGCTTGGTGTGTTTGCCATCCAGGGTAACCTTGGCGGACTGGGCTACGCCGTTGGATATGGCTTTGACCGTGTAGTTGCCTTTGGGCAGGCGCACTAACAGTATCGGGCCGACATTGGCCAGATTCAACACTACTTTGTCATGTGAATCGGTAACCGTTACCGGGATATCAGCGAGGAATGAGCCGCGTTTTCCTTCGGAGAGCTCAATGCGTAACGGAAATTCTTTGGCAATGCGCAGCATCATGGCCTGATCGCCTTCGCCGATGCCGCCGTTTACGTAGCTGCATGAGTTGCTGTCAGCATAGGCCAGCGGCATCGCTATGAGTAATGCGCTTGCCAGTAGCAGGGAGTTTTGCAGTTTCATGGTGCGAGTCCTTTCATCAATGGATATTGATAACAGAGCTGCTTGGTTAGTTCATACGTGAAACTGTATTGGCAAGTCTGTTAATTTCAGAAGACCGGAATTTGAAATTCCAGTTTCAGTATAGACCGCAGTCGGTAAATCACAAGCTCGCGTGATTTGCCGCCAGGTATTTACAAGACTGAGTGTTTTAACCGTGAACTGTTTCCGTTGAAAAGGCAGCACGTCCTTTGCCGGACTTCTTGGCGTGATACATAGCGGCATCTGCATTGCTAATGGCGACATCAACTTCCAGGCTCTCGTCCCCTAACAGGAAAATGCCCACGCTGGCACCTATGAGCAAGGTTTTGCCATCATAATCAAAAGGAATGTTTGCCAGGCTGATGAGTTTTTCGGCGATATGTAAAGCCTGTTTGCGTGCAGTGGCTTGATCAGCGTTGAGGTGATTGATCATAACCAGAAATTCGTCACCCCCCATACGACCTGCCATATCTTCGATACGGATAGCCGAGCGGAAGCGCTGGGCAATTTCGATCAGCACAGCATCACCGGCATCATGGCCATGTAGATCGTTGATATGTTTGAACCCGTCCAGGTCAATGGCCAGTAGTGCGCCATACGTTTTATGTCTGACGCAACTGGCGATCAGTCCCTGCAGATGATGCACGAGATGGCGTCGATTGGCTAATTGCGTTAATGCATCGGTAAATGCTAGATTGCTGATTTGAGCGAGGGCTTCGTCACGTGCATTCACAAAAGGTCGAACAACCCAGAGATAGATCAGCGGGGTAGAAAACAGGATCAATAAAATATCGTCCAGAATTGCTTCGGAATAAGTGCTCATGCCGGAGGGCACCAGGTCCAACATGAGCATGACCATGAATTCCACGGCTGCAATGATCCCAGCGATGCGGATGATGACCTGTTTAGTCGTTAAAAGCGGCATGGTAATGTGGTTAATTTGTTAATGTTGCAAAGGATAGCGACAGGATAGTGCAAATACAAATTCATGACGGATTTTTTTGGAAAAAAAACGGAGCCGGGGAAAAGTCCCGACTCCGTATACTGCAAGTCAGAATTACGTGCAGATAAAATTCAATGCACAATTTTACTTGCGCTAGCAAATTTGAATTTATCCGAATAATTTGCTTTGCAGCATAGACATACCTTGCGATAACAGATCCCCGCTAGGTACTTCACCGTTCGGGGTCAGTTGGTCGACTGCGTTAGGCAGCATCTGGGCCAGACCAGTGGACAGCATCTCTGGTGAAATTCCAACTTTGCTGGCGAGTGCCTGTACAGTTTCGCTACCCAATGCAGCTTGCAAAGCAGACGCAGTGACCGATTGATTATTTCCTGTGCCTACCCAGGAATTCACCGCCTCACCTAATCCACCTTGCTGTAATTTGCTGACCAGGCCAGCCAGGCCGCCCGTCTCGGAGTTGTTAAGTAATTCACCTATTGCACCTATTACACCGCTCTGAGTACCGGATTCGTCGCTTACCTGGTTCTTTACCAGATTTAGTGCATCGTCAAAGAAGCTCATAATTTACCTCGAAAAATAAATGGACTGTATACAGCCAGCCTCGTTATGACGAGGCCAGGCCGAGATAAGTATTAATGCACTGTCGCCGGGACTGGCTTATCAGCCTGCTTGGCAGCTTTAGCCGCTGCTTTGGCTTCTTTCTTGCTCAGTTTTTTATCTTCTGGTGCAGGAGTTGCTGCTGGCGAAGCGGTTGCTGCATCGGTCTGCTTGGCAGCCTTGGCCGCTGCTTTAGCTTCTTTTTTGGTAAGTGCTTTGTCAGCAGGTGCTGGTGCAGTTACCGGTGTTGCAGCAGCTGGTGTCGCTGCAGCAGGTGCCGGTAATGCTTTGGCAGGAGTAGTTTTAACCGCTGGAGCTGGTTGGGTGGCCGGTTTTGCTGTGGTCTGAGCGGCCGCCGGAGCAATGCGTGTAGCACCCGTTACACTGACTTCACCACGTAGTTTATCGACAGATTTCATGCCGAAGCCTTTAACGCGATCCAGATCCTCAAGGCTCTTGAATGGGCCATTTTTAGCGCGATCATCAATAATCATTTTTGCCTTGACCGGGCCTATGCCTTTGACGGTTTCCAGTTCGGCTTGTGTTGCGGTGTTCAAATTCACAGCAGCAAAGGCAAATTGCGTAGCGGTCAGCAACATTACAATCAACAAATAAATTCGTTTCATACATCCTCCAGAAAACATCGTTTTAGAAAAAATCAGGCACAGCATCAACCATTGCAGTATAGCCACAATATTGTATTTGGCGGTGGTATGGGTATCCAACATATTGATGTGTTTGCAATTGTTTACAAATGAGCTGTCGGGAATAATGTTCACATGCACATACGACAGTCAGCTACAGCAGTGGGATGGTGTTGCGGAAGAGGATGCGGTTAAACTTAAGACGGGGTAAGCCTTAGGTATGGGAAACGGCAAGCGCATGCCGTTTCCCGGGTGGAGATTGCTAATTGTTATTGAACCGGGCGGATGGTCAATTCATCTTTGGAAGCCTGGATGAATCCGTGGCCGGTGTATGCAGCCTGACCAGCCGGGCTACCCAGGAAAGTCAGGTAAGCTTGTGCGGCTTTTTCATGCGCTGCACCGGGTACATTGCCTGCAATGTAATTGACCTCATTTTTCATGCTGTCTTTTTCCGGCAAGTTGACCACGTCTACTTTGAGGCCTTCTTTCAGTGCATTCTTATACTCTGTGGCCCAGACGATGCCGACATCCACTTTGCCTGCCTTGATGCCTTCCGGAATTTCGCGGTGGTGAACAGAGGTAAAGTATACGTTGGCAGCGCCGTAGCAGGATTGACACTCTTTGCCGGTGGAAAGCTTATCCCACAGCCCGTTGTTCTCCAGCACTTTCTTGGCGTAGAACTTCATGATGCCTTCAGTGACCGGATTAGGCAGCATGACCTGCAGTTCAGGCCGGCCAAGATCGGCGATGCCTTTGATGTTTTTCGGGTTGCCTTCGGCGACCATCAGTACCAGTTGATTGTGCATATAGGTCACATAATTCTGGCCCTTGCCGGCTTCCTTGAGTTTCTTCACCGAACCCATGTCCACCATGCCGAACACATCTGGTGTCATGGCGTAATCTTTGTCTTTGTAAGTCCAGCCACCCTTGAGAACAGCGTCTTTTACCTTGCCGGGAGGCATGGTGATTACGCCTACGATATCCTTGTGTGATTTCTGGAAAGCGTGAATGACATCTTCCATGGCAAAGAACTGGTTACCAGCCAGCCAGATGTTCAAGCCTGGTTTGCCCGCCTGCATCAGTTCCAGCGCGGCTTCACCCTTGATAATTTTACCGTCAGGATAAAATACGCGAAGATCATCATCCTTATTTGCTGGAATTATCTCGAGCTTTTTGGCAACTGGGCTCTCAGCATCGGCTGCGATGGCAGTGCCGGTGTTGATGCTCATGCAAAATACGGAAACCAGTGATGCAGCAAGCAGCTTGTTTAATCGCATAATTTATCCTTGAATATTATTAAATGTGATGTATGTCCTCACACCAGGCGGGGAGGCGTTTACGATCTGTACTCAGCGTGCAGTCTGCTCAAGCTGAACATGACCGAAATTCAGCATATCAGTTTCGCAGGAGCGGGATAATGGGAGGTAAATACTAGGTTATGTTACCGGCGGATGTCAGGTAGCCCCG
>NZ_BHGL01000035.1:2938-22653 GCF_003864975.1 Sulfuriferula thiophila | reverse complement strand
GCGGCATGGCCAGACGAATGCCATGCCGCAAGCCAGCAGCGGTCAGCAGGCTTACTTCTGACCAGTTTTCCAGCCCCATTTCGCAAAGATGCGTGCACCGGCGGGAGATTGCAGGTAGCTGACAAACTCTTTGGCAGCCGGTTTATTCTCGGCGCGGCTGGTAATGGCAATGCCGCTGTCACGATAGATTGCGTAATCGCGTTCTATTGGCACCACATCCGCTAGTTGCGGGTTGGCTACCTGCCAGATATTCCAGATCAGCCAGACGTCGATGTCCTTGTTCTCCGTCCAGCTCTGCTTGGCTTCGGCACTGTTTTTGGCATAGCCAACGATATTGTTGCGTAGCGCGGTGACGGTGCGGATATCACCTTTACGACCAGCCATGTCTTCCCACACGCCGTTCTGGCCTGCACCGTTCACGACTAACACCTTCAGCCCCGGTTTGAACAGGTCTTTAACGCTTTTAATGTGTTTGGGGTTGCCAGGACGTACCAGCATGGCGAGCGGACGCAGATACAGTGGTGTGACCTGCTGGTGCGAAAGCTGCCCGTCCATGGCAAAAACAAAATCGGTCATCATGGTTTCAGAGCCGCTGAACACCAGATCGGCATCGGTTTTTGCCTTGTCCAGCCATTTGCCAGTAGGGCCGGCCGTGACTTCAACTTTGACCCCGGTGGTTTTTTCGAATTCGGCGGCGGCTTCCTTCATGGCGGGTGCCGGGCCGCCCGGGCCATAGGCATAAAGTGTTTCCTGCGCCTGGCTGGCCTGGGAAAAAGCGAGGATAGAGAACAGGGTAGCTGCGCGCAAACTGCGGGCGGCTATGGATTTAACAGCAAACATAGTGGACACTCCTGAAAAGTATATGCAAAAAGATGCACACAGATAGACAGGAGCGGGTGGTGCATTATTCCGTGCATGAGTGTATTTCATCAACAGGGTTGGTGAAAGGGAATAAGTTTGTGGTAACACCTGTCTATGCAGGTTGAGGAATTATTAACCCGAGCGTGCCGATACATGACTATATTCAAGCATCCAATAATTGAGCATATTCCCAGCCTGCGTCGTTATGCGCGCGCGTTGCTGGGCGGGCGGGCGGAAGACGCCGATGATCTGGTGCAAGACACACTGGAACGCGCTTATGCCAAGTGGCATTTGTGGAACGTAGGTGCAAAGCTGCGGCCCTGGCTGTTTTCCATCATGCACAATCTGTTTATTAATCAGGTCGTGTTGCTGAAAAATCGTGCTGCGCATGTATCGCTGGATGACGCGATGGAACTGAGCGTCATTGCTAATCCCGGCGCCAGGCTGGAGGCTATGGAGCTGGTGCATGCTGTTTCTCGTCTGCCGGAGAGCTCGCGGACGGTATTGCTGTTGGTTACGCTGGAGGATTTCAGTTATGCCGACACTGCAAAAATTCTGGATATTCCGATAGGTACGGTGATGTCGCGTCTGGCACGTGCACGCCAACAATTGCGCAATATGCTGTCGGATACACCGCAGGTTGAATTGAAGGTAATGAAATGAAAATACATGCACAACCAGTCACGCTGGATGATTTGATGGCTTACGTGGATGGTCAGCTTGAAAGCGAGCGGCGTCAGCAGGTGGAAGCAGCAATATTGGCTGATCACCATCTGGCCGCAAGCGTGGCTGAAATGCGTGCGCAACGTCAGACATTGCGTACGCATTACGGTCCGGTGTTAAACGAGACAATCCCGTCGCGGCTGTTGCCTGCCGGACATTCCGGGCATATGAACTGGGCGAAAGCCGCGGGAGTCGTGCTCTGGGTGGCACTGGGTGCGATAACCGGCAGCGCGATTACTGCATATTATCCGGGGCAAGTGTCATCCCGACTCACGGCTGCGCGCGAAGAGGTGGATCTGCCGCGGTTTGTGCATCAGGCAGCGGTGGCACACCTGGCTTATGCCCCTGACGTGCGTCATCCCGTCGAGATTTATTCAGATCAGCAACAGCAGTTGCTGACTTGGCTATCCAAACGTTTGGGACGCCAGATCAAAGCGCCAAATCTGGCGAATGCAGGATTCCGGCTGATAGGTGGTCGCCTGTTGCCCGGAGAATTGAATAAATCAGCGGCCCTGTTCATGTACGAGAACGCAGCCGGCCAGCGCATGACGCTCTATCTGCGCGGTATGGCGCAGCCGACCCCGGAAACTGCCTTCCAGGTGACGGAGCGCGGTGGGATTGCAACCTATTACTGGGTCGATCGTGATTGGGGTTATGCTTTGTCCAGCGATCTGCCCCAGGCAACATTGAAGACAGTGGCATCGTCGGTATACCAGCAATTGATCGGCTAACCGACTTATCCCGCCATAAAACACGCATCCAGCAACGCCTGGCTATCGTGAACTGGCGGTGAACATTGCGTGCCCTGGCAGATCCAGGCGCTGGTTTTTTCGGTCAGCGGCTTGGCCAGTGCGGCTGGCAGCCCGGTCTGTTCGCCTTCCAGCGTCAGGATCAGTTTGTCGGCAGCATAGTGCGCCAGCAGCGTGCGGCGCCAGGCCTCGCTTTGTCCGGGAGGGCTGCGCAGGATAATGATCTGCGGTGGCGTGAACTGCTCCTGCAAGGTCATCAGCAGGCTGGAGAAGCCGCCCGTATGGCGTGACAGTGGCGGATAATACAGCGCCAGCGTGCGGGTGGCAGCATCCACATAACGCATTTCCCCCAGCAGGTAACCCAGGCGTTGCAGTGCAAATGCGGCGATGCCGTTACCGGACGGCATGGAGCTGTCATGGCCGGGCTTGGGGCGATGGATCAGGTGCTCGTGATCATGGCTGGTAAAGTAGAAACCGCCGGCCTGCTGGTCTTCAAACTGAGCCAGCAGCACATCGGCGAGTTCGCGTGCAAAGCTCAGGTCAATCGGACGAAACTCAGCTTGCAGCAGTTCCAGCAAGGCATCCAGCAAGAACGCGTAGTCGTCGAGATAGGCATTCAGATGTGATTTTCCATCCTTGCAAGTCGCCAGCAGGCGTCCGTCGCGCCACATGTTGGCATGAATGAAATCCACCGCGTGCTGCGCCGATGAAATCCAGGTCGGCTGATTCAGTATCCGCCCGGCATGCGCCATGCCTTTGACCATCAGCGCATTCCAGCTCACCAGTATCTTTTCATCGCGACCCGGCCATACCCGGTCCGCTCGTGCAGCAAACAGTTTTTGCCTGGCGCGTTCGAGTATCTGCTCGGCCTGCTCCAGCGGGATTTTCTGGGTGGCGGCGATGTCGGCCAGCGGCTGGGCAACAATCAGGTTCCAGTGCTTGCGTTCAAAATTGGGTGTCAGGTTCAGACCGTAGTGAGCTTCTGTAATGGCATATTCCTCGACGCTCAGCAGACTGGCGATCTGTTTTGGTGTCCACACATAAAATTTGCCTTCTTCATGTTCCGAGTCGGCATCCATACTGGAAAAATAGCCGCCATGCGGCGACTGCATTTCGCGTATCACCCATCTGGCAATGCCGTAGGCGGTTTGTTTGAATCCGGCCTCGCCAGTCAGCACATACGCATCGGTGTACAGCGCCAGCAACGGGCCGTTGTCGTACAGCATCTTTTCAAAATGGGGGATAGCCCAGCGGTCATCCACGCTGTAGCGGCAGAAGCCGCCACCGAGCTGGTCGTAAATGCCGCCATCCGCCATTTTACGCAGCGTATGCAGCGCCATGTGGCGTGCGTCAGTTTCGTTGCTGCGCGCAGCGTGGCGGAGCAGAAATTCCATATCCATGGGGTGCGGAAACTTGGGGGCGCTGCCGAAGCCGCCGTGCACCGTATCAAAGCTTTGTTGCAAGGTTTTGCACGCGGCATCCAGCGGTGCTGTGCTGAAATTGTTATGGGCTTGATTGTCCGGCAGGGTGGTATCCAGCGCCTGCAACAATGACGCATTCTGGGTGGCAATATCATCCTGGCGGGTGCGGTAGAACTCGGTCACGCGCTCCATTAGCTGGATGAACCCGGGTAAATTATGCCGTGCCTGTTTGGGGAAATAAGTGCCGGCAACAAATGGAATCTGGTCCGGCGTCAGAAATAGCGTCAGCGGCCAGCCGCCGTTACGCTGGGTGAGCATGTAATGCGCGGTCTGGTAGATGTGATCAAGGTCGGGGCGCTCTTCGCGATCGACCTTGATATTGATGAAATGCGCATTCATCACCGCCGCCACCTCGGCATCCTCGAATGATTCATGCGCCATGACGTGACACCAATGGCAGGCGGAATAGCCGATCGACAGCAGTATCGGCTTGTTCTGCTCACGTGCCAGTTGCAGCGCTTCTTCGCCCCACGGATACCAGTCGACCGGATTGTCTGCGTGCTGTTGCAAATAAGGGCTGGTTTCCTGAGCAAGGCGGTTGGTCATGATCGTTCCCGGTTAGGTTTTGTCACGATTTTACCCCTCATCCGTTAGCCTTGTGCAAGCGAATCATGCATGTCAGCGAGGAATGGATTCGCAGCGGGTGGAGGGCGTCTCAGTGCTGCGCTTTATGGATGAGTTTGCCGCATGCACTGTCTTTGCCGGGACCGGTGTCGACTAAGGGGATGATGACCAGAAACGGATTGAGTGCTCCGAGTACTAGTGCGCCCGCGCTGCGCAGTATAAGTTTGGTTTTATCGAGCGAGACTTCCGGTTTGGCAAATTTGCCGCGGATGTAGATCGGGCTGCGTAACGCCAGCGGGCTGAGGACTTTGGTATGCGGTTGCAATTCCAGATTCAGTGTTTCTTGTGCCATGTCAATATTGCCGCTACCGTTGATGGTCGTGATATCGGTATCCAGAACCATGATTTTGGTCTGCAAATTGCCATGCTTGACATCGAAATCAGCCACCGCGCAATTCAAGGTGATGACTTTGTCGCCAGTGATTTTTAATTGCAACATTTCCCACAGATGCAAACCTGCTGTTTCCAGTATCAGCTTGCTGATTTTACCGCTGTCGACCACCAGCGCTACTCGCCCGTTCGCGCTGGCGAGCATCTGGTCAACGGCGTTTCCTGTGCCGCTCAGGTCGAACTCACCGTGCATTTGGCCAATGCTGGTTTTGGTTAACTTGATGGTAGGGAATAACTGATTGAGCTGTATCTTTCTGGCATGAATGTTAACTTTGGCCTGAATCGGATCGTGTTGGCCATTGAGCGTGACGGTTCCCGCCAGTGTGCCGCCTGCAACACCGAAACTGACAGGATCCAGTGTCAGGATGGAGTCATTCATTTTCACGTGTGCCACCAGATTTTCAATCGGCAAGGCGCGTGCCCGCTGGATGCGTTTTGCCTGGATTTTTACATCGGCATCGACACTGTCCCAGCGCTCGGTGCGAAACGGCAGTTCAGGCAGTACGTCGCGTTTATTGGCGGTGGTGACAGGCAGAGCGTGAGTAGTTCGTTGTGTTGAATCAGGCGCTTTACCCTTATTCTTATTGCTCATCCCTATGGGTGAACCCAGATCAGCCAGGTTCAGTGTTTGAAACGTGACATCCCCCTTTAAAAACGGACGTTTTCCGGCGCTGTCGACTTGCAGATTGCCTGACAAATCGCTTTTGCCTATATGGGCAGTGAATTTCTCGTAACGCCATTGCCGGGCGCTGTGTTGCAGATGGCCTTTAGTCGAGTAAGCGGGTGAGCGTGGCAGCGCAATACCGATTATTGGATAGAGCTGATCGAGGCTGGTGCCATTCAGCGTGATATTCAAATCAACAGCACTAAAGCGGCTCAGGCTGGTTGCCGTGCCCGCTGCATGTAAGCGGGTGCGGCCCAGACTGATATCGACGTTGAGCGGATAGGGCGTGATTTCATCATTCAGAGCAATCACCGTACCGCCGCTACCGGTGGCAGTTAATGCCTGCCCTTTCAGCTTGCCGACTGCGGTAAAGACAATATCAGCAGGCAGGTCGCCTTGTGACGGGTTCTGGCGCGTAGAAAGCGTTGCCTGAATCTGCGTGTTGTGTCCTGTGTCGGTGTAACTGATTTGGCCGTCGTCCAGGGTGATGCGGTCAATTTTTACCGTGGCGTTTTCATCCTGCTGATTGCGATCCAGTAGCCAGTTCTTGCGCCCGTCCGGGTTTTGTTCGAGGAACACGCGTGGTTGCGTGAGGTTAACCGTGAATACGTTGAAATGGCGTTTGAGCAGCGCAGGTAAATTGATATCACCGTCCATGCGTTTGACTGTGAACATCAGCGGCTGCTTCGACCAGGCGGGATTGGCAAAGCTCACATCAGCAACTTGAATGCGTGTACTTGGCCATCCCAGCTTGACGCTGAGGTTGCCGTTGATAATCAGTGCACGTCCGGTTTTTTCAGTTACAAAACGTTCGACAGGGTGGCGCAGCCAGTTCCAGTCAAAGAAAATGACAAGCACAAGTATGAGAATGGCCATCGCAGCCACGATATAGGCCAGCCATTTAGCTATGCGGGGTAACACGGCAAGTATTTAGATGAGTACATGCAAGTATTTTTGCACAGCAATAGCAGCTTATCTGTGCGTTACCAAACATACCAATGTGACTTTTGGTAATGGCAGGGGCTTATTTTTCTTCCTGCATGCGCAACAGTCGGGCAGCCTCTGCGGCGCGTGCATCGTCGATCTCGCGGATCACGCTGTTCAGATCAACTGGCTTGTCGCTGGCGGTGAAATGGCCGGTGAGCGGCGTATCCGGGCGCAATTCATTGTGCTCGTACAAGGCCCAGATTTCCTTGCCATACTCGGTTTGCAGCAGTTCCGGCGCATAGCGTCCGAAATAGCCGGTCAGGTTGTTGACGTCACGTTCCAGCATGCTGCGGGCGTGGTTGTTGCCGGCGGCATCCACCGCTTGCGGCAGGTCGATGATCACCGGGCCTTCGCTGCCGAGCAGGATGTTGTATTCCGACAGATCGCCGTGGATCACCCCGGCGCACAGCATCAGCACGACTTGGCGCAGTAGCGTGTGGAAGTGTTCGCGGGCCTGTTCCGGAGTGAATTCTATATCGTTCAACCGTGGCGCAGCATTGCCGTCATCGCCGGTAACCAGCTCCATCAGCAGCACGCCGGCATGGAAGTTGTAAGGTTTGGGTACGCGTACGCCGGCCGCCGCGAGGCGATACAGGGCATCGACTTCGGCGTTCTGCCAGGCTTCCTCCTGTGCTTCGCGTCCGTAGCGCGAGCCTTTCGCCATGGCGCGTGCCTGACGGCTGTTCTTTACTTTGCGGTTTTCGGTGTAGTCAACGCTCTGGCGGAAGCTGCGTTTGTTGGCTTCTTTGTACACTTTGGCACAGCGCACGTCATCGCCACAGCGCACGACAAACACCATCGCCTCTTTGCCGCTCATAAGCTGGCGGATCACATCATCAATCAGGCCATCTTCGAGCAGCGGGGCGAGTCTTTTCGGGATTTTCATTAATTCAATATAGAGGTGGGGTAATTTATTGCGGGTGTGTTGCTAGTAACAGCCATTACCTTGTGCTGACCAGCTTTCAACAATGTTGGCAGGGGAAATCTTGAACAGGATTTTGCAATTATATTCAAAACTGGATACGGGTGTGGATTGCTGGGTAGGCACGGACACCCAGCTGCCGCCATTGGCGTTGGGGACGTAAACCGGCTGCATGGTGGTATAGGAATTGCCGCCGCGCATCACGGTCTGGCTGCGGGAATATTCAAATACCTTGGCGCCAGTTGATAGCGTAAAGGAGCTGGAGGGCGGGCCTTTTGCCAGCACCAGATCATCAGCATTTTTGCCAACATAAATGTCCACGGTCTTGGCGAAGCCAGCTTTGCGTTCCTCCAGCGAGGCACAACCGGCCAGCGTAGCAAACAGTAACATCAAAAGAATAAAGCGCATGATTCAGGACTCACAGCATACGGAGATGAACGATAGTAGCTGCAATATCCCGCGTGAGTAAAGAGCGGGTTGATATTGTTATGCTGGCAATATGAAAAAACGGTTGGCATGGTCTGCGAAGGGGTTTGTATATCTGGCCAATATGCGCTAACGTTAGCTATATCAGCGAATCTAATACGATGATAATAATGGGTTTTCGGCACTGTCGGTAACCTGCTCACATCTGCGTCGGGAGGATGCCGGACGCAAAACACACGCTAAATCAGGAGGCGCATGACCATGAAAAAATATTTGCTGTTACTGCCAATGTTCTCTCTTGCCGCAGTAGCCTACGCGGAACCCAATCTGCAAGATGGATTATGGGAAATTACCAGCAAGATGGAAATGCCCGGCATGCCTGCAGCGGCGATGCAGTCGACGAAAATGACGCAATGCATGACTAAAACCAATGCTGTGCCGACCACGCAACCCAAAGATAAAAACAATGACTGCAAAATGACCAGTACCAACGTGGTTGGCAACACCGTGACCTGGGCCATGCAGTGTCACGGCCAGCAGGGTGACTCCGACAGCTCCGGCAAGGTCACCTATAGCGGCAACAGTTTCAGCGGCGTGACCAAAGTCAGCATGAATATCAAGGGGCAGGGGCGCATGGAAATGACGCAGAATATGAGCGGCAAGCGCATAGGAGACTGCAAGAAATAAGTGATGCTGCAGGACGGGTTGAGTGCTATGCCCCGTCCTGCTGTCAGGCTCTAGATTCTGTATCTGGAATGTCGAGTCGCCCGTTTCGATGCCACAGTGAGTGCCTGTGTCTATCACTGGCGGCGTATTTGCCCTACTTGATCACATGCCAGATGTCTTTGACGTTATCACCCAGTTTGTCGCCGGGCTGCTTGTCTTTCGCAAACAGATAGAGCGGTTTACCCTTATAAGTCAACTGCTTGCTGCCGTCGTCGCGGGTAATGACACCGTAGTCGCCACTCACTTCACCGCCAGGTGCAACTGCCGGCCACAGGGTGCTGCATGGCCCATAGCAGGCGCTCTTGCCGCTACTCGCGATGTCTTTGTCAAAGGTATATACCGTCATGCCCGTATCCGTGACCAGCACGCCGTCAGCTATTTTGGTTGGGGCATAACTGGCACAGCCTGCGATAGTGGCGCTGAGCGCGATTGCAGTAAATAATCGGGTTATGGCATTCATGTGTTTTCTCCTGAAAAATTTGATGGGTCTTGCAGGGAGATAAACAGTGGCGGGAGGTGTTTTATTCCATGGCGAAGCAAAATAGTTTAGCGGCAGGCAAACAGGGTTCAGGGCACACGTCACCCTAGTTGCTACTAGATGAAATGCGTCTGGCATTGTGCCCGCAGCTGTTCATAGCACTCCTGGCAAAGTAATTTGATATTGCGGGTGAGGTCAGCTGCAGTTTCCGAAAATTCATTCCATTCGCCTTCTTCCTCGAAATGCTGATGGCACGCGCCACACCATGCGTCGGGACAGGGCGTTTCGACATCGGGCTCGTGGCAATACCAGTCGTGATTTTCACCATTGATCAAATGCTGGCACACATAAGTGATGTCGGCTTTGCCATGTATGCTGCACTGGATTTTTTCGGAATTGCTCATTGTGGGTTCTCAGTGTTCGATTGAAGGTCAGCATGCAGTCTGGCTTCCTTAACTTTCCAGACCTTTAACTGATGTTTTCATGGCGTTGTCGGCAAAGAGTCAGGATAAATGGATAAAATAGATAGATCAAATAGTGTGTCACGATAAATCTGGCTATTCGCTGTTGAAGTGACGCAAGACGCAAGGAGTAACTGTTGAAAAAATTCAGTCAAGCAACCCGTCGTATTCTGCATATTGTTAGTTTGGTGCTTTTGGGAGCAGTCGTGATTACTATGCTTGCCATGATGTTTTTGGGGCATGCGTAGTTAATTTTACTGCTTATGTCGTTGCTGGCTAGTCATTGCTAATGCATAGCCAGCAATACGGGGATTGCCATGATGCACATCGTGATTGCACGTCACTTGCAGCGCTTCGTTGCCAAATAGTACGGCATATAGTTTTGCAATAACTACAGGCAGTTGTAGCGAATAAACGCCGAAATCCTTACCCCTCCTATGCAACAAATAGAAGAATGCGAAACTGGAAAAACCATAACTGATTCTGGTGGGTATCCAATACCAGAGAAAATTCCACCCAGCCAGATAAACAACAGTAAAGAAAATAGCAGCGTTGACAGCCAGCGTTATAGCCAATTGCCGATCAATACCGTTTTTTGCGATCCACCGGACAGGCGCTTGCTCCGGCATGGTCATCGCA
The DNA here is from genome assembly GCF_003864975.1 of Sulfuriferula thiophila. Classification (NCBI taxonomy): domain Bacteria; kingdom Pseudomonadati; phylum Pseudomonadota; class Betaproteobacteria; order Nitrosomonadales; family Sulfuricellaceae; genus Sulfuriferula; species Sulfuriferula thiophila. The sequence continues at coordinate 12,522 of NZ_BHGL01000035.1, read as the reverse complement.
TTAAACAAGCCGGAGATATAACCGCCACGAAGCTGAAACATTTCCGGGTCGTTTTCCGTGCACATAAACTTATGGTGGCGGGAGTGAATTTCCTGATGCTCGCTGTATCCCAGCACGAATGGCGTGAATGCCATCGGCAGCAAACGTGTAATGAAATTGACTTGTTGGGGTTTGCGGACATGAAATAACTCATGCACTGCCAGCATCCATCGTGGTATCAGGATAGGCATGGTGATCACCATCACCCAAAATGGCAATACTTGTAAAGTAGCTAACGCCAACTGCACGAATGCTAAAGCAGTGATTATCAGAATTGTGCGCTGATAGCGCTTGCCATCAACATCTGTCGCGTAATAAGAAGAGTGGGTCATAGTGCATTACGGGCGGAATTCCTTCAATGTGATAAAGATAACATTCAAGGGCGATGAGGTCGAGTCCAACCCCCATTTGCAACGAATATTATCAACTTAAATTGGTCGGCGAGCTGCGCAAAATTAGGGTTTTGAAGGTAATGAATGTAAAGCAAGCATACTAAAAAATGCAATTAAATTCATCTTTTGGCAACGCTTTCACACAGCTATTTTATTATTATGTGGATTCCAGTTTGAAGTGCAATTTTGAGTAATACTGGTCAAATGAGTGGGATGCGGTAGCATTCATGCTTTTACGGTGCTCGAGCGCAGCGACTAGGCAATCCGGTCGACATATCGGTTAGTGCCGATGCGTAACTGCATTAAACCTGTTGTACTCCATACTTAACGAGAAACTACATGAAACCAATTATCGGTTATATCGGCCTGGGCGTAATGGGAAACGCCTGTGCAAACAATCTTCTCAAAGCAGGTTACTCGCTGCACATCTATGCGCGCCGCCCCGAACAAATGCAAGGGCTCGTACAAGCAGGCGCCCAGCCCAGCCCTAGCCCGCAAAGCCTGGCACAAAGCTGCGACATCATCTTCACCAATGTTTCCGATACCTCCGATGTGCAGCAGGTCATCCTCGGTGAACAGGGCGTGATACTAGGCGCCAAAGCCGGCAGCGTGGTCGTGGACATGAGCACCATACTGCCCTCAGCCTCGCGACAAATAGCCGCCGCGCTGGCAGAGAAAAATGTCGAAATGCTCGATGCGCCGGTATCAGGCGGCAGCCAGGGCGCAATCGATGGTACGCTCTCTATTATGGTGGGCGGCAAGGCAGCAGTGTTTCAGCGAGTACTGCCCGTGTTGCAGGTGATGGGTAAAAATATCGTGCACATCGGCGACAGTGGTGCAGGGCAAGTCGCAAAAGCCTGCAACCAGATTATCGTCACGCAAACGCTGGCCGCCATAGCTGAAGCCTTTACGCTGGCGACTGCTGCGGGCGTGGATGCGGGCAAAGTGCGGCAGGCGTTGCTCGGCGGATTTGCCGGTAGTCGCATGCTCGATGTGCATGGTCAACGCATGTTAACGCATAACTACATGCCAGGATTTAAAGCCCAGTTACATCAAAAAGACATGCAGATCGTGCAGCAATTCGCAGCCGAGCTGGGCGTCGATTTACCGAGTACCGATCTGGTGACGGGTTATATCAATGCGCTGGTTGAGGCGGGACTGGGAGAACAGGATTCCGCAGCAATGGCTACACTGTTTGAACAAAAGGCCGGTGTGAACTTCGGCTGAACTGGTTAAGGTGTGGCCAGCGTGGTTCAAAGCATTAATTGAACAAGTTGCGGGGCAGGTCTTTATCAAGTGAAAAAATTAAATGTCATTTTGCAAGACTTGCCCCCCATGTTTTTCTGACCCCCGTGTTTTTCGGGATTTTTTGAGTTTTTTGTGTATAGACTGGGTTTGTCCGCAACCATTTCGATTCTGTGAACTCCAAATAAGTTATATCAGCAAGAAACATAAGGCTGGTATATGCATAGTAATGTCCATATTGGCCAAAAGGAAATCAAGCATGATCAAAGCATTTGCCGCATTTGAAGCACACGGAGAACTCAAGCCCTTTGAATATGATCCCGGCCAACTCAAGCCCGACGAAGTTGAAATCGACGTTCTGTATTGCGGTATCTGCCATAGCGATCTGAGTGTGATCGACAATGAATGGGGGATTACCGAATACCCGGTGGTTCCCGGACACGAGGTGGTTGGAACGATCGGACAAATCGGAGCAGGCGTCAAGCACCTGAAGGTCGGTCAGGTGGTAGGGTTGGGCTGGCATGCTGGCTATTGCAATGAATGTGAACCCTGCAAGACAGGCGACAACAATCTATGCTCGACCGCGCAGGCGACTATTGTCGGGCATCACGGCGGTTTTGCCGACAAGGTGCGCGCGGCGGCCAACAGCGTGGTTCCGATCCCAGAAGGCATTGATCTGGAGTCCGCCGGTCCGTTGTTTTGCGGCGGGGTTACGGTGTTTAATCCGCTGGTCCAGTTTGATATCAAACCCACCGACAAAGTGGCTGTGATCGGCATCGGTGGCCTCGGCCACATGGCATTGCAGTTCCTGAATGGCTGGGGTTGCGATGTCACGGCATTCACCAGCAGCGAAGATAAAAAGAAAGAAGCGCTGGAGTTGGGGGCGCACCATACTTTGAACTCGCGCGACGCGAAAGAAATCGAGGCGGCAGCAGGGCGTTTCGACATGGTCATTTCAACGGTCAACGTGAAGCTGGACTGGAATCTCTACCTCGGTACGCTGAAGCCGCGCGGGCGTTTACATTTTGTCGGCGCGACGCTGGATCCGCTTGATATCAATGTGTTTTCGCTCATCTTGGCGCAACGTTCGATTTCCGGTTCTCCGGTGGGCAGCCCTTTAACCATTGCCAAAATGCTGGAGTTCGCCAAGCGCCACCACGTCAAGCCGGTCATCGAGAAATTCAGCTTTACTGACATCAACAAGGCAATCGAAAGACTAAGAAGCGGTGACGCGCACTATCGCATAGTGCTTCATCGCTAAGGGCGTGCATCGGACATTGTCGACACGCCATGCAAAGGTAGAAATGGCGTCAGGAATCGGGGTCAGTTCTTTGTTGGAAGGAGTGAACTGACCATGACGTGCGTTTGATGGACTCATGCATAGTGAGTCCACATTCGCAGAACACGAACAATTCTCGCCCTGGCTAGACCTGCCCCTGATGTCATGATTTTATGGGCAGCGGCTTATTCGCCTGTGCGCAATTCGCCCCGACTGACTGATTCGCCGTCACGAGGGCGCAATGCCCAGAAAGACAGCGAGGAAACGATAGTGAGCGCGCCCAGCGTCAGAAATGCATGGTGCAGCGCGCCGGTGACGGCCAGTCGGTCAGTTTGCGGCAGATCGCCAAGATACCAGGCGGTAATCAGCGAGCCGAAGGCCAGGCCGAAACTCATGGAAATCTGCTGGAACGTGCTGGAAATGGTGCTGGCCATGCTCGAATCCGGCGTATCGACGTCGGCATACGCCATCGAATTCATGCTGGAAAATTGCAGCGAGTTGAAAAACCCCAGCGCCAGACCGAGCAGTACGATGGCAAATAGTGGCGTGGCGGCGACCACCAGCGCATACAGGCCGATGGTGACGCCGATCATTAGCGTGTTCACGATGAGTACTTTGCGGTAGCCAAAGTGTCGCAGCACGCGCGAGGAAATCAACTTCATTCCCATTGCAGCCAGCGCAGTCGGCATCATTAACAGGCCAGATTGCCAGGCTGGTAGCCCCAACCCTAGCTGGTACAGCAGTGGCAGCAAAAAAGGCAGACTGCCGACACCGAGCCGGGTGATGAAGCCGCCCGCGACTGACACGCGAAACGTGCGAATCCGGAACAGCGTAATCCGCAACAGGGGGTAAGTCAGCTCACGCGCGTGCAAGAAGTAAGCCGCAAGCAGGCTAAATGACAGTGTCAGCAGTACGCCAAACGAAGTCGGATCGAGGCTGTGCTCGCCGAAAATTTCCAGTAGCCAGGACAACAACGCGGTGCCTGAGCCGAATAACACCAGACCGATGACATCCAGTGGGCGCGGTGTTTCGCCACGATAATCAGGCATATGATGATAGATCAGATACAGCGCGATCAGGCCGACCGGCACATTGATAAAAAAAATCTCGCGCCACGACAGCCAGTTGACGATCAAGCCACCTATCGTCGGCCCGAGCAACGGCCCGATCAACGCGGGAATGATGACAAAATTCATCGCGTTGAGTAATTCCCCCTTGGGGAAGGTGCGGATAATCGCCAGTCGCCCCACCGGCATCATCATCGCCGCGCCGATCCCCTGCAAAATACGCGTCGCCACCAGCATCGGCGCATTCAGCGCCAGTCCGCATAACACAGACGAAACCGTGAACAGTGCGATCGCCGTCCCAAATACGCGGCGCGTACCGAAGCGATCCGCCATCCAGCCGCTGACCGGGATACACACGGCGAGACTAAGGATGTAACTGGTGACGACCGCTTTCAGACTCAGCGGCGTTACGTGCAAACTCACCGCCATCGCCGGAATCGCCGTGTTGACAATGGTCGAGTCGAGCTGCTCCATGAACAGCGCCGTGGCGACGACCCAAGGCAGGTAACGCTTAATGGTGTCTGAGCTCATGGGGGAGGTTATTGGCTAATTGGTATGCCCGATAGACTATAGTCAGCGTTGGATGTTCATTCCTGATTTGCTTATTTCAGGAAGGGGAAGAAGTAGCATGATGCATCTATTCTAGGCCTGCCCCCAGATTTTCCAGCATCTCAAATGCTACGTTTATAATTCAGACGCCGTTGTTGCTCTGTTTTTATGAAGAAAAATGCATGATTGCAAGACTTGATCCCGTGGCTTCATTTGGCGCATCCCGCTCGAACGCCATGTTATGCGCTTTCGCCATACGCCATGTTTCCAATTGTGTTCAGCTTGTATTCAAATGGTGAAGGAGAAAGCTGGCCGATTAGCGATTGACTTGAATGACAGGTGGCAACCTCGCCAGCCTTATTTAGAATATTAAAATATCTTCTTCCAAGTGTGTTGTTGCCAACAAGGCTAGAAAAAAATACTTTGCCAGAGTGTTTCTTAACGCGCTCAAGTTCTGCAAGAAGGTCCATTTTTTCTTCAAAAATATGCAACACACCAAATGAGGCAACTGTATCAAAAGCGGCATCCTGAAAGGGAAGGCTAAAAATATCGCCTTGGATGAACACAATATTCTTGGGGATTGCGCCGCTGTGTTTCTTGATCCTATCCCTGCCCTTCCTGAGCATGCCAATTGAACGGTCTAAAAGCACGATCAATTTGTTATCAGCGTTTGCATAGGCGCTGGCTGTGAACACGAGGGAGCCACAACCAGCATCAAGAAAAATTCCGCCTGGTTTGCTCGTCAAGGCTTGGTGGCAAAAATCCGCATAGTTGGATGGCCAATTCCCCCACATGACTCTGTTGTAAATAGCGTTACCTACCACCAGATCGTATGCGTTCACTTTATTGTCGTAATCGCTCTGACGGTCATTTCGGTCAATGCACGAAAAGATACCTTCATCGACCTCCTCAACTTTAATGTTTTTCAGGACCAACTCAATCACTGGTGAACCCATGTTTTAACGCATAGCGAAGCTGTATAAAAAGTATATTCATAACCGCATCATGCCGTGAACCAAATGGGATATCAAGGTCGAACTAGAAAGACGATATTGTGGAGATGTACATGGCCAGTTACAAACACATTGACACCAGCCCCCCGGTTTCTTGCTGTTGCAACGCCAGCTCCTGCCCGGCATAACTAAATGATAATTTTATGTCAAATGTAAGGCCTGACACCATTGTTATTTAACCGGCTGCGAGGTGGTTTTACGGATAGCTTCATGCAGCGCCTTTGCTACGCGCACGCTGGGGCCGCTATTAATGATAACCACGCCCTGCGGCGTGACAACAAAACCCAGATTACTGTTCAAGCCGTCGTTCTCATACGATTGCATGCCGATATCCCCAATCACTGCGTATACATTGGGGGCAACCTGCACTGGCTTTAGCAGCAGATCACTGGCAAAACCCTGTGCAGACCAGAACAAGAAAAATGCGAAAAATATTTTATGAAACATGACACCTCCATTATTTAAACTACATTTAAATTACCAAAAAACCAGCGCGTTCCCTATTTAAAACCGGACTTTGATAGCGCTACTTTTGCATTCGAAACTATTATTGTCAATAGTATAACCATACTGTAGAATATACTACATGACTATTAAAACACACTGGCTAACGCTTATCATCAGCCTTCCCACCCAAAATGCCACTGCGCGCATGCGCATCTGGCGTGCATTAAAGAGTAGCGGGTGTGGCGTGCTGCGCGACGGCGTTTACTTGCTTCCTGACGATAAAGCCGCCAACCTTACCCTGCAACGGCAAGCCACAGAAGTCATTCAGGCGGGTGGAACAGCTAACGTACTTAAACTCAGCGCGACAAGCTCCGCACAGGAAGCTACCTTTCTCGCATTATTCGATCGCACTGATGACTATGCTGCATTAAAACGTGAGATTGATGAACTTCGCAGCGCTTTGGGCGCACACAACATTCCCGCAACCCGGCGCTCATTGCAGCGTCTGGGACGAGATTTCGCAGCTATTTCCACTATTGATTTTTTTCCGGGTCCGGCAAAAGAACAGACTGGCACAGCCCTCGCTCAAACAACAGCCGAGTTTTCCGCCCTATCCAATCCGGACGAACCCAAACCAGCCGCCGGCGAGATCAAGCGCCTCAATAAAGACGAATTCCAGCAGCGCACATGGGCAACCCGAAATCGACTGTGGGTAGATCGTATGGCAAGTGCGTGGCTGATCAAGCGCTTTATTGATCCTGACGCAAAGTTTATTTGGCTGGATAGGCCGGAAAATTGCCCCAAAGATGCATTGGGGTTTGATTTTGACGGTGCTGCATTTACGCATATTGGTTCATTGGTTACTTTTGAAGTGCTGCTTAACAACTTCAGCCTGGAAACCGACTCGGCCTTGTCACGTTTAGCTGCAGCAGTGCATTTTCTTGATGTGGGCGGTATCCCTGTTGCGGAAGCATCCGGTCTGGAAATGATCCTGAAAGGCACGCGAGAACGCTGCACAGATGACGATATGTTACTCAGTTATGCATCAACTATTTTTAACGATTTATATATGGCTTATTCCAACGAGGAAATACCCCAAGAAAAATGACAAATCCCGATTGCTTCATGACCACCAAGACCAGATAACGGGGTCAGTTCGTAGGATGGGTAGAGCAAAGCGAAACCCATCACAATTCCCCAGCCGCCATCGCTCCCACATCACCGACCCAGTTTGCCGGATATATCCCCATCTCGACATGGCGGTGAAATGAAGAGTAAGGCCATTCGGCCACCGAGTTCACATGCCCATGCTTTACCGGATTGATATGGATATAGTCCACATGCCTCGCATAATCCAGTTCGTCCCTGAGCGTGTGTTCCCAATAACGCCGCTGCCAGATACCGCGTTCGCCTTTGCCTAAACGGCTACGCGATAAACGCTCCCCTTTTGGTATCGACCTTGAGAATCGGCTCTTGATCAAACGCCAGCGAATTGCATAATCGCAGACGCCAGCAGGCAAAGTCCAGATGGTGTGCAAATGCTCGGGTAGCACAACAATCGCATTGATTTCGAAAGGATGGCGGTTACGCGTATAGCGGAATGCTTCGCGTAATAGTTCGATATGTTCCGTGAGCAGGCTGGATTTACGCTCAGCGAGATTCACGGTGAAAAAGAAGCTGCCGCCCGCAACAAAGTTTCGTCGATAGTTTGCCATGGGCGGTATCGTAGCAGAGGTTGGTTGTTTTGATGGGTATCGCTTTGCTTAACCCATCCTACGAGCTCATATTCTAGATATGACCCCGGATTGTGTTAGGCCAGCTTTGTTTCAAGGTGCTGCTTAATACCTGACCATTCATGTTTTACTATGCTATAAAGCACAGAATCTCTAATACGGCCGTTTGGCATTACCATGTGGCTGCGTAAAATGCCTTCTTCCTTAGCACCCAAACGTAAAATTGCAGCTCGTGACGTGGAGTTTAGATAATCAGTAATGAACTCAACGCGATTCAAATTCAGTTTTTCAAATGCATGAGATAATAATAAGTACTTTGCTTCTGTGTTAATTCTGGTTTTCTGCCAAGATTTACCTAAAAATGTAAAACCAATTTCCACTCTCTTATTGGCAAGATTGGCTTTCATGTAACGAGTTGAGCCAACTACCTTATTCGTGGATTTTTCAATAATAGCAAAAGCTAAACCGTCACCGGCTTCATAATGAGAGCTTGCTTGCTCAAAGAACAAGTCTATATTTTTGGGATGTGGGACCAAAGTAACAAATAGATTCCATAACTCACCGTCATATATTGCGCTGCATAATTCGTCACGATGCACCAAAGACAATGGCTCAAGCCTTACAATATTGCCCTCTAAAATCACTTGCTCAAATTTCATGATATTCCTTTGGCCTATGGTTTTAGCCAGCCCCTCTCGAACCGCCGGGGGCAGGTCTAAAATAGATGTAATTAGTTAAACTCATGCTACATAGCTAGACCTGGCCCCGAATTTTCCAGATAAACATGATTTCGCAAGATTTTACCAAGTAAAAAAAGTTAAATGTTGTTTTGCAAGACCCGAGCCTGGAGTTTTTCCCTTCTCGGCGAGACCCACTCGAATGCCGGGTTGAGCCGCGGCTCACTCATAGTGCGTCCACATGCGTAAAACGCGAACCGTTCTCTCTTTGGTAAAGACTTCGTACACGATTCGGTGCTGAATATTGATGCGGCGAGAGTATGCGCCTGCAAGATCACCGACCAATTTCTCGAAAGGCGGTGGATTCCGAAATGGATCGATGGCAAGGACTGCGAGCAGTTCTTGTGCATTTAGCTTAAGGCCACTTGCGGCAAGCTTCTTTGCATCTTTCATTGCTTGCTTGGCATAAACAACTTCCCAACTCACCAATCAAGCTCCTTGGCACTTTCTGTGAGTGGCTCGGCCATGCCTGCCTTTATTGATTCCCGCATGCTGGGTACGGCAAGCAAGTGCAGGGTTTCCTGAATGGCGCTCCAGTCTTCTACCGAGAGCAGCACAGCACTGCTACGCTTGCCGGAAATAATGATGGGTTCGTGCGACTCCACTGTTTCATCAATCAGCCGGTACAGATTGGCACGAGCTTCGCTGGCGGTAAGGGTGTGCATTTTTCGCTCCTTAGAAGAATCTGAAATAGTACGCAATTACGTACGTAAAGTCAAATCCAGAGTTAGCTTGTAGGATGGGTAGAGCAAAGCGAAACCCATCACAATTCCCCAGCCGCCATCGCTCCCACATCACCGACCCAGTTTGCCGGATATATCCCCATCTCGACATGGCGGTGAAATGAAGAGTAAGGCCATTCGGCCACCGAGTTCACATGCCCATGCTTTACCGGATTGATATGGATATAGTCCACATGCCTCGCATAATCCAGTTCGTCCCTGAGCGTGTGTTCCCAATAACGCCGCTGCCAGATACCGCGTTCGCCTTTGCCTAAACGGCTACGCGATATACGCTCCCCTTTTGGTATTGACCTTGAGAATCGGCTCTTGATCAAACGCCAGCGCATTGCATAATCGCAGT
>NZ_BHGL01000035.1:0-2748 GCF_003864975.1 Sulfuriferula thiophila | reverse complement strand
CGGTGAAAAAGAAGCTGCCGCCCGCAACAAAGTTTCGTCGATAGTTTGCCATGGGCGGTATCGTAGCAGAGGTTTGTTGTTTTGATGGGTATCGCTTTGCTCAACCCTTCCTCCGGGCTGAAACAGGATGCTGACCTGATTGCCAGTATCCCGGGCATAGGTGAGGTAACTGTAGCTAAAGTGCTGGCTTATGCAGGCGATATCTGCCGTTTTGCTAATGGCAAGGCATTGACAGCCTTCATAGGTGTATCACCACGTCAGCGGCAATCAGGCAGCTCAGTCAAAGGCCGCACCATGATTTCCCGAACTGGTCATGCTGACTTGAGGAAAGCCTTATATATGCCAGGCATGGTAGCGTTACGTCACAACACAGTGCTACAAGCGTTTGGGGAAAGAATGAAGGCTAACGGGCTGGTGCCGAAGGCCGTTATCGGGGCAGCCATGCGTAAACTCGTGCATATTATCTATGGCGTGGTGAAATCAGGTAGGCCATTTGATGCTAATTTTGCAAATAAGGGGCTTGCTATTCAAGACGGTATCTGACCCCAATTTTTTGACCCCAGTTTTTCGCCTTGAGTTTGACAGTGTGGCCATAACCTCACAGTTTCCTTGCCCAGTAGTGAGCGCTGCCGCAGGCTTCCATGCCGATCAGGCACGGGGACATCTCGGCACGCTCGAGTTGCTTGCGTACAACATTTGCCATACTGGTCAACTCCATGAATCTGAAAAATAGTCTTTGCCAAATCGATGCCTATTGTCGTAATCTTCATTTCGGATGCCCCTTTCCTTGTTTAGTGTTTGCTTAAGCACAACCACTACTTTGGCACTTGGATGCCGTATTGGGAAGTGGGCGTCCATTCCATTACGATATGAACCCGATTTTTTAATTACAGGCACGTACCGTATGCAAAGTATTGATAGTTTCGCGACTCCCACGATGTGGGCGGGTTTTATCGCATTTGTGCTAGTGATGCTGGCGCTGGATCTGTTTGTGTTCGGCGGTCGGAAAGTACACAAGGTCAGCGTCAAAGAGGCCGCGCTCTGGTCGCTGGTCTGGGTGAGCCTAGCGCTCGCGTTTAACGCTGGCCTGTGGTGGCACTTGACCGACTCGGTGGGGCCGGAAATGGCTGACCGCAAGGCATTAGAATTCCTCACCGGCTATCTGATCGAGAAGTCGCTGTCGGTTGACAATGTGTTCATCTTTCTGTTGATCTTCACTGCGTTCCACGTCCCCGCCGAATACCAGCGCCGCGTGCTGATCTACGGCGTGCTCGGCGCCATCGTGCTGCGCGCGGTGATGATTTTGGCGGGGGCGTGGGTGGTGCAGGAATTTAGCTGGGTGCTGTATATATTTGGTGTGTTTCTGGTGATCACCGGCGTGCGTATGCTGGTGATGGCGGAGAAGACGCCTGATTTGGAGCAGAACCCGGTGCTGAAATTCGCGCGTCGCCATCTGCGCATCAGCGACGGCGATCACGGCGAAAAATTCACCGTGATGAAGGACGGCGTGCGCTATTTCACGCCATTGTTTCTGGTACTGATCCTGATCGAGGTCACCGATCTGGTTTTCGCGGTGGATTCCATCCCGGCCATTTTCGCGATCACCACCGATCCCTTCGTCGTCTTCACCTCCAATATCTTTGCCATCATGGGCCTGCGCGCGTTGTATTTTCTGCTGGCCGACGTGGCGGACCGTTTTCATCTGCTCAAATACGGCCTCGCCTTGGTACTTACTTTCATTGGCGCCAAGATGCTAATCCTGCCGTGGTACCACGTTCCGGTGGGGGCATCGCTTGCCATCGTCGCGGTGTTGATCGGGGCCAGCGTGGTCGCCAGCCTGATTGCCATGCGCGAGGGGGTGAAATGATGCTGTCACGCCTAATTGGAACTGCGCTGCTCGAGAGGAACAATGAGACAGTGGGGTCAGATACCGTCTTGAATAGCAAGCCCCTTATTTGCAAAATTAGCATCAGGCCTTACATTTGACACTCAATTATCATTTAGTTATGCTATTCAGATCAAATAGCTATGCTACCTAAGTCGTGCGGTAAAGCTTGTCGAAAGGAGGGATAAAATGTCAAATGTAAGGCCCGACCCCTCTTACAAACTGTCCGCGTTGTTCTGGCGACAGCGACGAGCCCACCTCGCTCAAGATCGCATGCTCAAAGGGTAGAAGCTTCGCCATGTGTCTAAGACGCCCAACGTAAAGTTGAGGGGCTGCCGCGCTTTTCGGCAGTCCCGCTCGAACGCCGGGTTAGGGTTACGGCAATTCTGCACGACGTGTGAACCGAATGCTAATGCTGAGCGTGGGATTTTCTGAGACAGTGCCAGACACTTCAAACGTGTCTTGGGCAGGAGTGCCGGAAAGATTTAGCGTTACCTCTTTGGCCTGGCCAAACACCGTAAAAGGTTGCCCGGAATAATGGGTGACTTTTACCGTGGCACGAATTGTGTGGTTTTCAACCGAATAAGAGCCGACATAAAAATACTGTGCATCACCACCGAGAATGCGGCCAGTTTCGAGAACGACTACGCCGGAACCAAAGCCGCCAACATTTGATAGAAATTCAATAGACCAAAGTGCTTCAAGCATAATTTACCTCGACAATGTAATTTCAAAATTGGATGAAAAATTAATTCGTGCTGCTGATTATGCAGCTCTTCAACATAGTAACCCTAACGAAGCTGTATAAAAAGTATATCCATAACCGCATCATGCCGTGAACCAAATGAGATATCAAGGTCGAA
>NZ_BHGL01000034.1 GCF_003864975.1 Sulfuriferula thiophila | reverse complement strand
CGACCCAGCAAAATGCGGCGTTAGTTGAGCAAGCGGCGGCGGCAGCGAAATCAATGCAGGATCAGGCTGGGCATTTGGAAGATCTGGTGAATAAATTCCAGATTGATAACCAGCAGCGGAATAATACAGGGCGCAATAAACTCAAAACGTTGCAAGCGCACCCATCCAAACCTGCTCAGCAGACGAAACGCGTTGTTAGCAAGCCAGTAGCTAATGCCAATAAGAAACTGACTTCGTCTACAACGAATGATGAGGAATGGGAAGAGTTCTAAGTTCAAATAGTATGTAAAAGGAATTTCTTTACTTTTGCGCCATGCGAATATGAACAATTTCCTGATTATAGGGTTATGAGTAAATGAATAACATTAATATTAGTACGCGTTTGACTCTGGCATTTGGCTTGTCTTATTTGTTCATGATAGTCATTGCATTAATCGCATTTTCGGGTTGGGAAAGTGCGAAGATTATTGTCATGACATTATTGGTTGTTGGCGCCTTAATGGGTTCGGTCATTGGGGTGTTATTTGTACGCAGTATTACTGGCCCGTTGCGTCAGGCGATACAGGTTACACAGCAAATTTCGCAAGGCGATCTTACCGCAAATATAGATTTTCAGTCGAAGGATGGTTTGGGTCGATTATTTGATGCATTGCGTGAGATGAATGCCAGCCTGGTAAAAATTGTTAGCGAGGTTCGTGTCGGCACAGAGACGATAGCCTCGGCATCCAGTGAGATTGCTGCGGGCAATCTGGATCTGTCCAACCGTACTGAAGCACAGGCAGGTTCGCTGGAAGAAACGGCGTCAGCAATGGAGGAGCTTACCTCCACTGTCAAGCAGAATGCGGATAATGCGCGTCAGGCAAATCAACTGGCAGTTACTGCTTCCGAGGTAGCGGTTAAAGGCGGCACGGTCGTATCAGAAGTGGTGGCGACGATGGGTGCCATTAACGAATCGGCACGCAAGATCGCTGATATTATCGGAGTGATTGACGGTATCGCATTCCAGACCAACAT